>CATPCO010000736.1 GCA_955652925.1 uncultured Xanthobacteraceae bacterium
CCTCTATTCCGATGCCTTGACCGATCAGCCCGGTGATGCTCCGACCTATATCGATCTCATCCGCCACAACCTCAAGCAACTCGCCGCCGCGTTGACCAGCTGAGATTGTCCCGTAGGTTGGGTCGAGTTCTTCACGAGACCCAACGTTGGGAGATGCGCGCACCTGTTGGGTCTCGCCCGGGGGGCTCGACCCAACCTACAGATCACTTCAGCAGCTTGAGTTCGGCCAGCAATCGCCGTTTCTCCGCAACGTCCTTGGCCAAATTCTCAGCGAGCGTGGTGCTGTCACCATAGTAACCGCTGGGCTGAAAAACGCTCCGCGCGGCCTGGACATAAGCATCTCCCAGCGCGGCCGATCGGCAAGCGTCGCCAAGTCGCATCTTGACCGCCGCGGGCAGCCCACGCGGGGCAACAAACGCACCGAAGCTCAGTGGAGCGATGTCATAGCCCTGTTCCTTCAAGGTCGGCACGTCCGCTAGCAGCGGATTGCGAGCGGGAGCGAACAGCCCCAAGAAGCGCAGCCCGCTCCCTGCGGCCGAAGGCAGCGGCACGGAGGCAAAATCGATCTGTCCGGCATGGCTCATCTGCACCGCTTCGGCGGGACCCTTGAATGGAATCTGATTGAGCTCGACCTTGGCCATGCGCGAAAGCTCGGTCATGGCGAGATGCGGGATCGTCGTCAGGCCGGGATGGCCATAGCTGAGAACGCCGGGTCTTTTCCGCGCCGTCTCGACAATGTCCTGCACGGATCTGAGGGCTGAGTCCGGCCGGGTGACAATGACCTGCTCGTTCTTGAAGGTCTGGCAGATCGGCTCGAAGGATTTGTAATCGTAAGGGACCGCCATCTCGGTCAGCGGCAGCACGGTGATGGAATATGCGGCGCCGTGAAAAAGGGTGTAGCCATCCGGGGCGGCCTGCGCGACGGCAGCCGTTCCAATCATGCCCGCGGCACCTGACTTGTTGACGATGATGAAGCGCTGCCCAAGTTCACGCGAGAGGCCTTCGGCGAGCACGCGGCCAAGAAGGTCGGCAGTTGAAGCGGGTGTCGATGGAACCACCATTTCGACGGTGCGCGCGGGGTAATCCTGCGCGCGCACGGGCCCGCTGGGAGCTGCCGCCGCGAGCGTGCAGACGAGCATTCTACTCCACACCGCAACCTCCGAGAGGAAACGCAATTTCGCCCGTGCCGGCGAGGATAGCATCCAGCCCTGCATGCATATATACGGGGCCGCCATGGAGAAAAGCATGTCCGACAAAATCCCGGTAACGGTGCTGACCGGCTATCTCGGCGCCGGCAAGACGACGCTTCTCAACCGCATTCTGTCGGAGCCGCACGGCAAACGGTACGCCGTGATCGTGAATGAATTCGGCGACATCGGCATCGATAACGAGCTCGTCGTCGGCGCCGAGGAGGAAATCTTCGAGATGAACAACGGCTGCATCTGCTGCACCGTACGCGGCGATCTCGTGCGCATCATCGACGGCCTGATGCGCCGCAAAGGCAGGTTCGACGCCATCATTGTCGAGACGACCGGGCTTGCCGACCCCGCCCCCGTCGCACAGACCTTCTTCATGGATGCGAATATCGGCCGCCAGGCGAAGCTCGATGCCGTCGTCACGGTGACCGACGCCAAATGGCTGCAGGCGAGGCTCAAAGACGCCCCCGAGGCGAAGAATCAGATCGCCTTCGCGGATGTCATCCTGCTCAACAAGACCGACCTTGTCGCGACCGACGAGTTGAGCGAGCTCGAAGCGCGCATCCGTGGCATCAACCCTTATGCCAAGGTGCACAAGACCACGCGCTGCGACATCCCCTTGCCCGAAGTGCTCGCTCGCAACGCCTTCGATCTCGACCGCATCATGGAGATCGAGCCGGACTTTCTCAACGGCCCCGATCACGACCATGAGCATCCGCATGACGGACACGATCATGCGCACGAGCACGATCATGATCATCATCATCCGGGCGGCGGTCTCAAGCACTACCACGATGAAGAGATGCAGTCGCTTTCGCTCAAGCTCGCAGCGCCACTCGATGCGGACAAGTTTCTCCCGTGGGTGCAGGATCTCGTGCAGAAGGAGGGCCCGAACATATTGCGCTGCAAGGGCATTCTCTCATTCAAGGACGATGACGAACGTTTCGTATTTCAGGGCGTGCACATGATTCTCGACGGCGACCACCAGCGTCCATGGAAAGAGGGCGAGAACCGCGAAAGCCGCATCGTCTTCATTGGCCGCAATCTGCCGCAGGAAAGGATCAAAGCCGGCTTTGAAAGCTGCCTCGCCTGATCCAGCCAGCTGGCGATTGCGGCCGTGACCGATCCCCGCGGCAATATCGCCTCGCTCGTGGAGCGCACGCAGCTCGTGAGCGCTGCCGGCACGGTGGTCGCGGCGCATTTTCTCGGCGACACTGCGATCCTGGTGCTGGGTGAAGAGGCGCTGGTGCTGGTTTCGCCCGACGGACAATCGCGCCAAATTCGCATTCATGGCGGCGCGATCCTTGCCTCGGCCGCGGACGCGAACCGAATTATCACGGGGGGCGATGACGGGCGCATCGTCGCGACCGCGCTTGATGGCGCGAGCGCTGAGTTGGGGAACGATTCCAAGCGGCGTTGGATCGACCACGTCGCAACAGGGCCGAGGCAGAGCGTGGCCTGGTCCGCCGGCAAACAGGCAACAGTGCGCAGCCCCATCAGCGAAGAGCGCGTGTTCGAAGCGCCTTCAACGGTAGGGGGATTGGCGTTTGCGCCGAAGGGATTACGGCTCGCAATCGCCCATTACAACGGCGCCACATTGTGGTTTCCAGGCGCGCAAGCCGCCCCGGAGACATTGGCCTGGAAGGGTTCTCATCTCGGCGTTGCCTTCAGCCCCGACGGGCGATTTCTCGTCACCACA
>CATPCO010000737.1 GCA_955652925.1 uncultured Xanthobacteraceae bacterium
GGGGCACCCAGTAATCCCTGGACAGCGGATTGAGGGTAAAGCCGTGCCAAATGCGACGTTCCGTGCTTACTGGATCGTCCGCATGCGCGGACGATGACGACCGAGAGGCTGATGATGCGTCTTAAGTTAGCGCCTATGGGTTTCCGCCGCGCCTTGCGATGACCTCGCAATGGCAATGAACCGATCGACGTCTTCCGGCGTGGTTGCAAACGAGGTGACGAGACGTACCAGTATGGCATCGCTCGCCAAAACGAGCGCACGGGGAAGCGAGCCTGTCGTCCAGGGATGATAGATTGCCCCCGCTGCCTTGAGCCGCGCATCCATTCCCCGCGGCAACGCAACAAATATTTCGTTGGCCTCGACCGGCCAGACCGGCTTGATCCCCAATGCGGCAAGCCCGCTTGCCAGCCGATCGGCCATGGCGTTGGCGTGGCGCGCGAGCCGCAGCCAGAGATCGTCGGCGCAATAGGCGGCCATTTGCGCCGCGATGAAACGATGCTTCGAAACGAGATGGCCGGCTCGCTTTCGCCGCTCGGCCATGTTCTGCGCGCGCCCCGGATCGAAGAACACCACCGCTTCTGCTGCCAGCGCGCCCCCTTTGGTCGCGCCGAAGGAGAGGACATCGACCCCGGCTTTCCACGTCGCGTCTGCGAGCGGCACATTCATGCGCGCGATCGCATTGCCGAGTCTTGCGCCATCCAGGTGGACGGCAAGGCCACGCTCGTGCGCGATATCGGCGAGCCGGCTGATCTCATGGGCGCGGTAAACGGTCCCGGCCTCCGTCGCCTGCGAGAGCGACAGCATGGCAGGGCTGACGTGGTGCGGCCCGCCCCATTGCCCATCGAGCGCGCACTGCAAGGTTTCGGGCGCGATCTTGCCCGCTTCTCCCGCAAGGCCAACGAGCTTGATGCCGCCGCCGAAGAATTCAGGCGCGCCGCATTCATCCGTGGCGATATGTGCCTCCTCGTGGCACAGGACTGCGCCCCAGGGCGGCGTGTACTGCGCGAGTGCAAGCGCGTTTGCCGCTGTTCCTGTCGTCACCAGAAACACCGCAATATCGCATTCGAACATTTGCGCAAACCTGCGCTCCACCGCTCTCGTCCAGTCATCGTGGCCATAGGCAAGCGCACGGCCCTCATTTGCGCGCGCAATCGCCGCCATGATTTCTGGCGCTACGCCGGCTGCATTGTCGCTCGCGAAATTCATGTGGATCTCATTCGTAGCCCGGGTGGAGCGCAGCAGTAGGTTGGGTCGAGTTCTTCACGAGACCCAACAGAGCCGCGCGTTATTGGTGTTGGGTCTCGCAAGCTCGACCCAACCTACGTAGCGGCCGCCTGTTCGCGCCGGTAGAGATAGCGCAGCAGCGCGTCGAAGGAGATCGCGCCGGGGCCAAGCGAGACCAGCACCGCAAGGATGCAGATCCAGTAGACATGCGAAGACCACCACAGCTCCGGACTGACATAGACTTGCAGCAGCAGCGTCATGAGCAGGAGCCCCAGTGCAGCAAACCTCGTCGCAAAGCCGAGCACGAGACAAATCGGCAGCACGAATTCGGCGTAGCCGAAAATGTAGGCGGCAATTTCAGGCGGGATCGGCATGTGCGCATATTGCGTCTCGAACAGCGCAAGAGTCGAAGCTTTGATCTCGGCCGGCAGGATGATGGAGACATCGGAACCCGCAAAGGGCAGGTGGGCGAAAATGCGGGGCCCCTCGATCTTCTCCTGCCCGGAGAGAAAAAAGAGGCGCGCCATGACCAGCCGCAGCGCGAACGCAATCAAGCCATAAGGAATGATCCCGCACGCCCGAGCGAGCCCGTCGACGGCCGCCCCGACAAACGAGCGCCGCCGCCGGCGCGCGTCAATCGCTGTCATCCGAGCCTCGATTCCGTGAGTTCTTGCGCCAGCGCAGGTGTGATCGAGCCCATGAGATTGGTCAATGACGCCGAACTGGCGCTTAATTTCGCAAAATGGGAAACTTGGAACGGAAAAATGAATTTCCCGATAGGCGAATGCTTGTATTCCCGGGTAGAATTTGGCAAAGTAAACTAGGACAGTATTGCTGCCTCAGTTGCGGTCCGCGGGTATTCCGGCCGATCCGATCCCCGGCAGGGGGTGACGGGGCCTGAGACATCGACGATCGCGCACACGAGCGGCCACGCGCTTGAGAAGCCGTGGGCGAGAAGGCCGCCAGAGAGCAATGGCGTAGCCAGGCTGCGGGTGTCTCCCGTGGCCCCGGAAGATACGCCAAATGTGCGCCGCAAGAATGCGCCACCCGAGATCCGGCTTCGTTGGCGCTTGCGCCGGGAAAGAGGCGAGGATGAGCGCGGCAGTGGCATGCGCGAGCACGATGGCCGCACAGGATGACCTTGGGGTCCTGGCCGTTCCGGTGGCGGAGGGCTTGTTTGATCCTGCGCTCGAAAAGGATTCCTGCGGTGTTGGCTTCATCGCCGATATCAAGGGCCGATCCTCGCACAAGCTGATCGACGATGCGCTTGCGATCTTGTGCAATCTCGAGCATCGCGGCGCCGTCGGGGCCGATCCCCGTGCCGGGGATGGCGCCGGCATCCTGGTCCAAATCCCGCACCGGTTCTTTGTGAAAAAAGCCGACCGGCTGGGCATCAGCCTGCCCAAGGCGGGAGAATATGCAGTGGGCGCGCTCTTCATGCCGCGCGATCCCGACTGGCGCCAGATCATCCGCGACATCTATTCCCAGATGATCAGGCGCGAGGGCATGACCCTTTTGGGCTGGCGGGAAGTCCCGACCGACAACTCAACCCTCGGCGAGTCGGTCAAGCCGACCGAGCCCGTGCATCTGCAGGTGTTCATTGGGCGCGGGAGGAAGATCAGGAGCGAGGACGAGTTCGAGCGGCGGCTCTATATCCTGCGCAAGTCTATTTCGAACGCGATCTATACGCGCAAGGAGCGCCGGCTGTCCGGCTACTACCCGGTCTCCATCTCTTGCCGCACCGTTGTGTACAAGGGGATGTTTCTCGCCGACCAGCTCGGCACCTATTACCCCGACCTGCACGATCCTGACTTTGCGAGCGCGCTTGCCCTCGTGCACCAGCGCTTCTCGACCAACACGTTTCCGACCTGGTCGCTCGCGCATCCCTATCGCATGATCGCCCACAACGGCGAGATCAATACGCTGCGCGGCAACGTCAACTGGATGGCCGCGCGGCAAGCCTCGGTCTCCTCCGAGCTGTTCGGCGAAGACATCAACAAGCTCTGGCCGATCTCCTACGAAGGCCAGTCCGATACCGCCTGTTTCGATAACGCGCTCGAGTTCCTGGTGCAGGGCGGTTATCCGCTCGCACACGCCATGATGATGATGATTCCAGAGGCGTGGGCGGGCAATCCGCTCATGGACGAGGAGCGGCGCGCTTTCTATGAATACAATGCCGCGCTCATGGAGCCGTGGGATGGTCCGGCGGCGATCGCCTTCACCAACGGCTACCAGATCGGCGCCACCCTTGATCGCAACGGCCTGCGCCCTGCGCGTTATTTCGTCACCCGCGACGGCCGCATCATCATGGCGTCCGAGATGGGCGTGTTGCCCATTCCCGAGAAGGACATCGTGCAGAAATGGCGGCTCCAGCCCGGCAAGATGCTGCTTGTCGATCTCAATGAGGGCCGCCTCATCCCCGACGAGGAGCTCAAGGCAACGCTGGCGCGCAGCCATCCTTATAAAGAGTGGCTCGAGCGCACGCAGATCGTGCTCGAAGATCTGCCGCCCACGCCGGAGCAGGCGCCGCTGTCCAATTTCGCGCTCCTCGATCGCCAGCAAGCCTTCGGTTACACCCAGGAGGAGCTGCGCATCCTGATGTCGCCCATGGCGATTCAGGGCGAGGAAGCGGTTGGGTCCATGGGCAACGACACGCCCATCTCGGCGCTGTCCGACAAGCCCAAGCTCCTCTTCACCTATTTCAAGCAGAACTTTGCCCAGGTGACCAACCCGCCGATCGATCCGATCCGCGAGGAACTGGTCATGAGCCTCGTCTCGATCATCGGACCGCGGCCGAACCTGTTCGATGTGGAAGGCGCCTCCCACCTCAAGCGTCTCGAAGTGCGCCAGCCGATTCTGACCAATGCCGATCTGGAAAAGATTCGTGCCATGTCCGCAGTCGGCAACGGTCACTTCAAGTCGCGCATCCTCGACAGCACGTGGCCGGCCGAGCAGGGACCTGCCGGTCTGAAAGAGGCGCTCGATACCGTTTGCGCCCGCGCCGAGGCCGCGGTGCGCGAAGGCATCAACATCATCATCCTCTCCGATCGCCGGGCGGGCGAAGAGCGAATCCCCATGCCCTCGCTGCTCGCTTGCGCAGCGGTGCATCATCACCTCATCCGCCAGGGGCTGCGAACGTCAGTCGGCCTTGTGGTCGAGTCCGGAGAGCCGCGCGAGGTCCATCA
>CATPCO010000738.1 GCA_955652925.1 uncultured Xanthobacteraceae bacterium
CGCAAATCATCGCCGTCGAGTTCGATCAGGTCGAAGGCGTAGAGGAAAACGCCATCATCGTCGTGCCGGTAACGGATGCGGTCGAACGACGCTATCCCATCCTCGCCGCACGCGACCGCCTCTCCGTCGATGATGCAGGACCGGGAGCGCAGCTTGGCGATCGTCTCGACGATGAGCGGAAATCGGTAGGTCAGGTCATTGCCCGGCCGACTATAGAGCTTCACCCGTTTGCCGTCCTTGCGGGCGATGATCCGAAAGCCGTCGTGCTTGATTTCGTGTAGCCATTGCTCGCCAGAAGGCGGCTGCGGAGCATTGATGGGGAGGCACGGCGCAATGAACCCAGCCGGCAGGGCATGCGGACGCGATAACATGGACCCGCGTATAGGAAATCGGTGGCCGAGGCACAATCGGCGGGCTAAAAGTGCAATGCTTATATCTGCCTGAAGTGACCTATGAGGCCCTTCGCGAGGCAGCCTTCAAAAAACGCCGCAAAATCCACGATATATCATGGAAGGCATCAACGCGGTGCCGAAGAAGCGCAGACATTCAGTCATCGACGGCGCCAAAACGGGAAAGAAACGATGAGCGGCCCTCGTTGTGAGGAACCAGACGGCGCAACGACTTAGCTTGAAATGAGCCAGTATTTTTCCCCTGTGAACGCGGCTTCGCTGGTTGAGCCGCAGGCAGAGCAACGTCCCGTTGAGCGCATGCTCCATGACGTCCACCTCATCGACGAGTATGCCTGGCTCAAGGCTGAGAACTGGCAGGAAGTCATGCGCGATCCATCACGCCTCGATCCTGCGATACGCGCCTATCTTGTAGCCGAAAACGATTATTGCGGGAGCGCGCTCGCCGACACGAGAAGCTTGCAGGAAAAGTTGTTTGCCGAAATGAAGGGTCGCATCAAGACCGACGATTCATCTGTGCTCGCTCCTGATGGGCCTTATGCTTATTATGTGCGGTATCGCGAGCAGGGACAGCACCCATTGGTGTGTCGAGAGCCACGTAATTTCCCGGATTTTGATTCCACGCGGGCCGGGGACGTAAAGCGGGAGGAGCAAGTCCTCCTTGACGGCGACGAGCTCGCGCGCGGTAAGGCCTTCTTCCAACTCGGCGCTACACGGCATTCACCCGACCATCGACTGCTTGCATGGCTTGCCGACGAAGCCGGATCGGAATTCTACATCGCTCGGGTACGCGTTATCGACACTGGGATCGACCTTGCCGATGTCGTGCCCGATGTATCCGGCGCAATAGTTTGGACGCAGGACGCCTCCGCCTTCTTCTATGTACGGCTCGATAAAAACCACAGGCCCGCCGGCGTCTTTCGCCACACGCTAGGCACCCCGCTGGTCGCGGATGTGCGCGTGTTCACCGAAGCCGATCCAGGCTTTTTCATTTCAATCAGCCGCCATCTGTCGGGACGCTTCTGCGACATTTCCGCCCACGATCACGAAACCTCGGAAGAGTGGTGCATCGATCTTTTCGCACCCAATCGCGAGCCGACGCTCATTGCCGCGCGGCAATCCGGCGTTCAGTACGATGCGGAATACCATCCCGCCTTTAAAGGCTCTCCTGCATTGATCATCCGCACCAACGCCGACGGCGCCGAAGATTTCAAGATTGTCTGGGCGCCACTCGCCACGCCCGGTCGAGCTTACTGGCGCGACCTCGTCCCGTATCGGCCTGGGGTCTATCTGCTGTCTTTTATAGTCCTTGAGGACTGGCTCATACGACTGGAGCGAGAGGATGGTTTGCCACGCATCGTGGTCCAGTACCTTGCGAGCGGCGAGGAGCACGTCTTCGCATTTGCCGAAGAAGCCTATTCGCTCGGCATCAACAGGGGCTACGAGTTTGCGAGCAAGGTTCTGCGCTTTACCTATTCGTCAATGACAACGCCAGAAGAAGTCTGGGATTATGGTCTCGCATCGCGCGAACGCATTCAGCGCAAACGGCAGGAAATCCCCAGCGGACACAACCGTGCCGATTACGTCACGCGACGGCTATTCGCACCGGCCGCCGATGGCGAAACGATTCCGATCTCTGTCCTTTACCGCAAGGATATTGGCTTTGACGGGAAGACGCCCTGCCTGCTCTACGGCTACGGCGCCTACGGCATTTCGATCCCTGCCGCGTTCAGCAGTAATCGGCTGTCGCTTGTTGACCGCGGCTTCCTCTACGCGATCGCACATGTGCGCGGCGGCAGCGAAAAGGGTTGGCGTTGGTATCGGGAAGGCAAGCTCGCGAAAAAGACAAACACGTTTGCCGATTTCATCGCGGCAAGCGAGTATCTCATCAAAGATGGTTGGTGCGCTCCAGGAAAGATCGTTGCCGAGGGCCGCTCCGCTGGCGGGACCTTGATCGGCGCGGTCGGCAATATGCGGCCCGATCTTTACGCCGCCCTGATCGCTGGAATGCCTTTTGTCGACGTACTTAACACCATGCTGGACGAGACGTTGCCGCTGACTCCCCCGGAATGGCCCGAATGGGGCGATCCGAAGCGTGACGCCGCTGCATTTAGAACAATCCTGGCCTACTCGCCCTACGAGAATTTGTGCCCACAGAGTTATCCGGCCATCCTCGCACTGGCGGGTCTGACTGACCCCCGGGTGCTCTACTGGGAACCGGCTAAATGGATCGCGCGGCTGCGGCGATTGCGCACGAATGACAATCTAATTGCCTTTCGTACCAACATGGACGCGGGCCATGCTGGCGCCGCAGGTCGCTTCGACTATCTCAGGGAAGTAGCGCTCGGCTATGCTTTCGCAATCAAGGTTGCGGCCGCGATCTAATGTCTGCTGTTCGGGATGAAGCGGCTATTGTTGTTGCGATGCGATAATACGGGCTTTTGACCCCATGCAGACATCGCCGCATCGCAGCAAGCGATCCGCGCCGCCTCATTCGATCACCTGGTCGGCGCGGCCGAGCAGCGGGAGCGGGATTTTGAGACCAAGCGTCTTCGCCGTTTTGAGATTGATTATCAGTTCGACCTTCGTGGACTGTTGGATCACCGGGAGGTCCGCCGGCTTAGCGCCCTTAAGAATTTTACCGGTGTACATGCCCACGTCGTGATAAGCCTCGGCAAGATCGGTTCCGTAGCTCATCAGGCCGCCCGCATCGGTGAACTCGCGAACGAAATAGATCGCAGGCAGCGCGTGGCGAGCTGATAGCGCAACAAGCTGATCACGTTGGCTGACGAAGAACGCATCACCTGAGACAACAAGCCCCTCGGCCCGATGCCAGCTGCGGACATGCCTGCCGAGATTTCGGTGGACGAGATCAGTTCAGGAGGCCAGCAACATTGATCGTTAGGCCGCTCGTGAGCGGAATGGCCACCCACAAGGCCAGCGGCAAGGCTGGGGTGCCGACAAGCCCCAGCGCTGGAAGGCGCGACCATCGAGCACGCGCCAGCCGGGCTCAGGTTCACCTAAGTTTTTCTGTTTGAGAGAACTTTCCGAGGCATTTCGTTCCCCCACGTCGTCCAACCGTCGGCGGCGCGGCGCGCAAAAAGTTCAAGATAAGGGCCGGGCAAAAGACCAACATTGCGCCAGGGCTGATGCTTGCGGTTGCGGCATGGCGGCATTGATTGGCCGCTGCAACCACCATCGCCCGCTCGACAACGCCCAACTCTGACGTTGCCCGCAATTCGCGCTTCAACGCCTCGTAAAACTCCGATGCCAGTAGCTGACATCGGACAAGCGGTTCGCCGCTCACAACATTAGCTGCCACGGCGGCAACTGCCTGCTGGCCAAGTTCTATCAAATGTGAAGGGATCACCGATGCCTCCCGGTGCTGTCATCCCTCGCCGGATTACCTGATTCGCTAGCCCGACCGCCACGGCCTTGTGGATACATCGTGGGAAGCGCGGCTTCCTCGGTGGCATCGTCACTTGAAACTCCGTGGTGTGGGACATCTTGACGGGCGTCCCGGCAGCGGCTGGGTCTCAGTTAGCTCAGTTGAAAGTAAGTTGCTGCAAAATCCGAATCACAACGACCCAGTGCGCCATTGATAAGAATAAAAGAGCTATCGCAGCCACCGCTCCTGATGGAGGACAGCTCGCTTCGGCGCTCATTCCTGATCCCCTGAATGTCCATATCGTGCAGTGGCGCATTTTGCCCCAGCCGATGCACGGTACGGCTTTCACTACCCGAATCGACGATTTACGGTGATGCTGTTGTTACAACGAACCGCACAGCGGACGCGACCAACAGATGCAAACCACACTGGCCGATTCGGTCGGCAAAGCAAACAGAAATTTAGGTCGCATGGCTGAGGAATGAGTGGAGTGTTATCTCAAAACCACACGCGGAGCTGCTACTCGAATCCAGCCCCGCTCGTCCGTGACAGGCGCGGTGCGGAGGCTTGGAATAGGATCGGGCATGGCAGCAGCACGCAAACAGCGCGCGGGTGCGTGGGGTGAGTTCTTCGGGACGGACCCAAATAACTCGTCTGTCCGGTATTGGTCCCAAGCCGCCCCGCCGCCACCCAGGCCATCACCACGTCGAACTACGGCTACTCTTTTTTGAAAATGCGGAAGCGAGAAATGACGCTACGATCACGACCACCATGACGATGATAATTTGGAGCCAGCTGAAGGGGATGCTGGTAAGTTTGCCGATGATGGCAAGGGTTACGCCTGTGAGCACCGCTTGAACCAACCCAGATACCTGCAGCTCCATTTGGAAATTGAAGGCCATGATTGTTTTCTCTGCCTTAACCCGCAC
>CATPCO010000739.1 GCA_955652925.1 uncultured Xanthobacteraceae bacterium
ATCTTGTGCTGCGCGTCGCGCACGCCTTCGAGGAGCTTTGCCCAATAAAGCTGCCGGCGATTTGAATCGGATTGTCTTGCGGGATACGGGGCTTCCCACCTGAGCACATAATGATATCATTGTCTCCATGACCAAGCTGCTCAACAAAGCGGTGGAAGCGGTCCGCCAGCTGCCAGCCGACATCCAGGATGAAATCGCACGCGCCATGCTGAGCTTGGCCGGCGAGCAGGACGAACCGGAAGAAATAGACCCCGCGCACTTGCCCGACGTGCTGGAAAGCATGGCACAAGCGAAGCGCCGTGAGTTCGCATCCGATACGGAGATTGAGGCTGCGTTTCGGCGCTTCGATGGATGAAGCTTCGCTTCACGCCCCGCGCCGTTGCGAACCTGATAGAAATCGCTTCTCAATGTGAAGCATCCTGGGCAGAGGCGTGAACATTCCGACGCCTGAGCGAGGCTATCGCGAGACCAGGCATGTTGTCCGATGCCGAGCGGAAATTCCTGGCGCAGCAGCGTGTCGCCCATCTCGCCACGGCCGATGCTCTCGCCCACCCGCATCTCATACCGGTATGTTTCGCCGTCGAAAGCGTAACGCTCTACATCACCATCGACGAAAAACCCAAAGCCCGCTCGCCGATGGCGCTCAAGCGCCTAAGAAATATTGCGGAGAATCCTGCCGTCGCGGTTGTGGTCGACCAATATGATGAGGATTGGTCGCGTCTCGGCTGGGTGCTCATGCGTGGGCGCGCTGAAATCCTTACCGGTGGCGAGGAGCACGGCCATGCCCAGTCGCTGCTGCGCTCACGTTACCCGCAGCTCAAAGCAATGCAGATCGCGCACTATCCTGTGATCGCGGTTCGGATCGAGCGAACCAGCAGCTGGGGCAACCTGTCGGTGCGGGGCACATGATAAGGAGGTGGTCAACGCATCGGTTGGGCAATCGGCCAAAATGTGCTTAGCTCTCTGCGTGTGAAAACAAACTGATCAGGGAAGCCCATGCTCGTCGGCGCATTCCATTTCCCGACCGATTACGGCATCGAGATCGGAGAGCTTGCGCGCGCGCTCGAAGCGCGCGGCTTCGAGTCGCTGTTCGTGTGCGAGCACACCCATATCCCGGTCAACCGGCGCACGCCCTTTCCAGCCGGCGGTGAGCTGCCCAAGCGCTACTCCCATACTCATGATCCTTTCGTCGCGCTGTCATTCGCGGCCGCAACAACGCGTAGCCTCAAACTCGGCACCGGCATTGCGCTCCTTCCTCAGCGCGACCCGATCATCACCGCCAAGTCCGTGGCGAGCCTCGATCAGCTTTGCGGCGGACGGTTCGTGTTCGCCGTCGGCGGGGGCTGGAACGTCGAGGAAATGGAAAATCATGGCGCGCGCTACGACTCGCGTTTCAAGCTTTTGCGCGAGCGCGTGCTCGCCATGAAGGCGCTATGGACGCAGGAGGAAGCGCAGTTCCACGGTCAGTTCGTCAATTTCGATCCGGTGTGGCTCTATCCCAAACCGAAGCAGAAGCCGCATCCACCCGTGTTGCTCGGAGGCGAAAGCGATCATACGGTGCGCCGGGTGGTCGAGTTTTGCGACGGCTGGTTCCCGCGTGCGCGCGGCGAGTTCGAGCCAAAAAGCGCGGCGCAACGGCTGCGCCGGGCCGCCAGCGCGGTGGGGCGGGATCCATCCACGCTCTCGATCACTGTGTTTAATGCGCCCGCGGATAAGGCGGCGCTCGCGCCTTACCGCGACGCCGGCATTACCCGCGTGCTCATCGAGGTGCCGGATCGCGGCCGCGACGAGGTCCTGCGGTTGCTGGACGAGAAAGCCTCGCTCTGCGCAGGCGAATAGCGAATGGCGAGTAGCGAATAGGGGTTACCCCATGGCACATCGCGCCCGGCGCCCCTTTTCAATTTGCAAAAACACAACCGCGACTTGCACCTTTTGGTTTCTTCGCGTGCGCTCCTCGTCCTTTCCAGTAGCCCGGATGAGCGAAGCGATACCAGGAGCCGTCCGGGGAGCCGTCCCCGCATGCCGCCAGTCTTCGCTAAAGCTTCGACGGGCCAAATTGCGCAGGGGCCGCCGAAGCCTCGGCGAAGGCGGCTTCGCTCAGGCGGGCTACGAACCGAGTTTCCACGCGTCCACTCCTGTTAAAACAGGGAATTAACAGGCAGGCGTCCTCATCTGAGCTCGCGGCGCTCGGGTTCGTTTTGACACATTCCACATAGCCACGCTCAGGTTCGATTTTTTTCTTCGCCATCCTCCTTTGGGTTTGGTTCAGTTCGTTTTGCGCGATTGGGTTTGGTTCACTTTGTTCTGCACGGATCGGTTTGGTTCGCTTTGCACCCTGATGGGTTCCTTCGTCACCTCTGCCCAAACGCCCTTGCCGCCCCGGGGCCAGCCTAACCCTGAGGTGCAAACGCTCATGCCCTCGTTCCCTTTTTGTTCTAGAACAGCGCCCCGGCGATTGCAAGCAGAAAATGCGCGCTGATGGCGTTGGCGAGCGCGGTCTGCGACAGCGCCATCGGCGTGAGAAACTCCTCTAACAGGATTTCGCCCGGGTGTGGATTGGGCAGCAGGTTAGTGGTAGTCAACGATTTCGACTTCGTGCGCATTGTTCTCTCTCCGGACAAAGCAAATCCGCCACCTGTCGTTGATTCCGATTGAGTGCTGACCGCGACTTCGGCGACATCGATTTAGCAGTAAGGACCGAACGCAAGGGCGACAGGGATTGGGTGCACGAGAGTCTGCGGCGTGCCGACGAATCTGGCCGCACCTTCGCCAATTACCTCGACCGACTCGCTTATGGCCACACCGAAGTGATGCGTCTACTTAAGATGCGCAACCGTTATTTGTCACTGCATACAATGGCCGATCTCGAACAAATTGGTGCCCCGTCCAAAGTTCTTTTCAAGAATAGCTCTGGTTCGCGCTGATCAATGGATCAATGGTCTGGTTATCATTCAACTGCGGTCATAAATCCCGTCGCACTCGAATTGACGCTATGTGTGCCAACTGCGGACTAATGCAGTGCAGGAAACATCGCCCGATCAGTCAAGCAGTGCGTCGGCACGAAGCAAGAAGGATTCTGAAATCGTGAGGCCCATGGCCTTCGCAGTTCTGAGATTGACGGCCAGCTCAAACTTCGTGGGCTGCTCTATGGGTAAGTCATTCGGCCGCCGGCCCTGTAAAATCCTTTGCACAAACTTTGCGCTGTGCCGAAACATGGTAGGACCGTCCGCGCCATATGACATCAGGCCGCCAGCATCCACAAAGCCGCGCGTGGTCGAAGCGGCTGGCAAACGCTGTTCAAGCGCAAGGTCAGCTATACGTTTAGTGGACAAGCTGCCTTGAATGACAACGGCATCCGCCCGCCCTCTGTTTATGGTCGCAAAGGTGGCGCCGAGTTCCTCATCAGGTCCACGTACCATAATTGGCTGGATCTCAATACCTGTAATGCGCCCCGCAAGCTCAACTTGATCAAGAACTAACTTCGCGAATAAAGGGTCTGCCGCGTTAGCGAGAACGGCTATCCGCGTAGCTGAGAGCATATCGCGAAACAGTTCAACGCATTTTCCAACCAAAGCAGCAGACATCAGAGCCACCCCGGTAATGTTGCCGCCCGGACTTGCCCAGCTGGAAACTATGCCGGTTTCGATCGGCTCAGCTGCGATTATCACAATTGGGATTTCACGCGTTGCCTGCTTCGCCGCCAGTGCGCAGGGGACGTAGAGCGCCACGATCACAATCAACCTTAAGCCGGACCAACTCGGACGCAAGCTCGGGCAGTCGATCCAGCTTTCCTTCCGCAGAGCGAAACTCAAATGAAATGTTTTGCCCCTCTAAATAACCAAGTTCGCGCAATCCCTCCCTGAGTTCCTTCTTGAACGACTCCGAATCTGCGAGGCCAATGTAGAGCACGCCTATTCGAGCCACCTTAGATGGTTGTGCGCGTACCGTGAGCGGCCAAGCCGCCGCGCTGCCGATAACGGTGATGAACTCGCGTCGTTTCATTATCATCTCGCGGGCAGGCCGCAGGTCAAGAATCGAGGTGGGGCCGCGCCTCGCGTTGCTCCCGACCGAAAGCATAGCACACGTCGATGTGGGGGAGACTGCCGCGCTGCGGGATTTATGATCGCAGTGGGTCATTCGCGTCGGGCCGGGGTCGGACGCTGCGATCAGTTTATGTCCGCAGTGCCTGCAAAAGCTACCACAACGTCAGGTGCTTCGGTTTCGGCCAGGCATCATGGCCCTCCTCAAGAAGCGAGGAGTACGACCATGCAGGATGAGACCGCAGTGCTACCCGCGCCGAAGCGCACCGCCCGGAACAAGGGCAAGCTGATCGGAGCCAAACCGCCGCTGCTCGCCAAGCACGTCGGGTCGATCCGGACCAAGCTCCAGAGCCGCTACCACCAGCAGAGGTGGATACAATCATTCGCCAAATGCAAGCCAGCGAGATTGTGGGTTTTATTGCTGCTGCTGCGGAGCGGTGATCGGGGAGACGATTACGGCGTAACCCCGCGGAATATACACAAATTTTCGCTCTATAAGACCCTGGTGGGTAAATCAACTTTATCGCCTTGGACGTCGGGTGAGGTCCTCGACTTCAGCACCCAACGGCGCGTTCTGCTCAGCCTCGGCTATGGCTGCGGATTGCCGGCGAGCGAGATCGTGCGGCTCAAGGTCAAGCGTATCAGCATATCGACAGTGCACAGAAGATCATTCGCATCGAGCAGTCGAAGGGCCGCAAGGACCGCAATGTGATGCTG
>CATPCO010000740.1 GCA_955652925.1 uncultured Xanthobacteraceae bacterium
GATTGGCACACGACCTGGTGTCGCCGCCCAACTCATCCACGAATACATCTATTTGTACGGTGCGGTCTCTCCCAAGGATGGCACTTTCGTCTAACTAATTTAGCTGGACAATCCAGGGCGTAAACGCGGATTGAAGGCGGACCGCTTTGGCCCGAACGCGGCGGGCCCGCAATGACGCTTGGTCGACCCGGCCCCGCCGGACATCACGACGGCAGCGCCGCTGTTACACCACTTCCCGGGACACGATCTCGACTCTATCGCCTCGCAAAAGCTTTCATTCATCTCGTAACGCCATGCCCGCACCAGTGAAGACGATGGCCAGCGTCAGCATCAATGAAATGATCAGTGTGATTGTTGCCATGGATTCGAGGCCTCTCATTCGGTTTTCTGGTAAGGAGCTCGATGGTCCCACATAAGCGCTCATGGTTAACCGCTGGTTAATAACGGTAAGGATGTCCTTCAGCTTGAGGATCACGATGACGAAAGGGCAGTCGGCCAGGTCGCTCTTGGGAGTCGCCGCCTTCGTTCACAGAGCTTGGCAACCTACCTGTCTAGCGCCATTGCGGAGGACAACTAAGCCCTAGCCGGGGATCTGGCTACTCCTGTTGCCGCCACCCGGGCGGCGGAGATGCTACCAATTGTGCATTGGAGCGGGGCATGGGCGCGCCCTTTAATTTCAGCGGGTCAAGGGTACTTTGAGTTCAGCCCTGGTTTTCTCATTTTCGGGGTACGTTTCGGGTTCGGCTAAAGATCTCACCCTGTCAGCTGAGTGCGGGGCTCAGCTCAGCCAGGACCTAACTTTGTAAACGCGGCTTAGTTACCAACCGTTAACCATAAACGGCGATCTTCATGGCGGGAGGACGCGGAGATGATTCACGTCGGTGCGCTGGGGGGGAAACCTGTGAGAGGCCCGGACGGTTCTGTCTTGACGCTCGCTGACCTGCCATCACCGGATACGAAACGATGGGTGATTCGACGCAAGGCCATTGTTGCCGCCGCGGTGCGTGGCGGCTTAATAACACTGGATATGGCGTGCAGCCGGTATAGCTTACATCCCGAGGAGCTGGTGTCGTGGCAGTATTACATTGACCGTTACGGATTCCCGGCCCTTCGTACGACAAAGGTTCAGTGTTACGTCCGGCCGGGCCAACGCAGGTACGGGTAGACTTCGGTCGTGGCATCCGAACCATGGCGGCTCAACATGCCGGCCGGCTCATTGAGATCCATAACTCAAACACGCAAAATCGCGCCTATGTCACTTTTTAGATGGGAACCGATCAAAGGCGCTGCAATTCTGTTTTGTCCCGCTTTCACGTTTGCTTTTGAGCATCCTTGCTTCGATCACTTCCGAGAGCTGAGGGTCGAGGCAACGGATCACTTTTCATTGGGGCAAGAACCACCACGATCGCGCCGACCTTAACTCGATTGTATAGATCAATCACATCCTCGTTTCTCATACGAATACAGCCGGACGAAATAGCCCTCCCAATATGTTCTGGCTGATTCGTGCCGTGGATGCGGAAGAGGGTATCCTTGTTACCCTGATACAGATAAAGGGCGCGGGCGCCCATGGGATTCTGAGGTCCTCCTTCCACAAAATCAGGGACATTGCTGAGCCGACGTTTGATCTCCGCAGTTGGTGTCCAACTTGGCCATTCCTCCTTGCGACCAACCCTTGCGACGCCGTACCACGAGAGTGCTCGGTCGCCCACGGCCACACCGTAGCGGATGGCCGTGTCCTTCGAGAGTACGTAATAGAGATAACGCCCGTCTGTATCGATCACGATTGAACCCGCAGCTTCTTTGCGATGAAATTCGACGACCGCGCGTTGGTAAGCGGTCGGAAGAACGACGTTCGCATAAGGCGCATTCGCCAAAAGCCTACGGTCCAGCGGCGTAAGATTAGCATCGGCCGTCGGATGTATGATTGTCTGCGCGCATCCGCCGAGTAAGTGCCCGGTCATAACGAATGGCAACCAGCAACGTTTCATTGTGTCTCGGCTACGTCGGGGTCTCAAGATGCAAAAGTGGCGATCAGGAACACAGGGACGAGGGTTGACACTCGCTCTCTCAAATCAGTCACCTCGGCGCATTTATGATGCGATACTTAAACCTTTATTCCGCCGATTCGGTTGACCGAATGTTAAAGCAGCTGCTAAAACTAGCTACTCCTCGTCAAAGCGGCCTCGGTCGGTCTAGCGTGCGCGCTTGGGGTAAAGGACAGGCTTCTGCCCCCGGCTACACATCAGGCTTGCGCCCGCAATTCGCGAGAGAATCGCATGGACATTCACGTTCGGCACCTGTCCCTTCCGAAAACTCAGATTCATGCATATCGATGGTGTAGACCGCCAAGCATCGGTTGCGCGATGTCTCCGAACCGCTCGATCGGACGCACCGAGGGTGCGTCCTTCCCAAGCGAAACGTGAGTTCGTACCTGATTGTAATAGGTGGCGTATTTCGCAAGGATTCGCCGAAGGTGCGATGCGCTGAACAAAATCAAATGACCAGTGCGCTCGCTTGCTCAGACCCGGGCCTTGAATCCCGCGCCGCTCGATCATTGTCGCGAATGATGTATTTTGGTGCCCTGTGCGTACCGAAAACCTCGTCCGTCTTGATTTGAGAACAGAATCGCTTAACGTCGGCGGCGATGACCGCACTGATAATCTTCCTCTTGAACCTGGTTGCCTCGCTCTTCAAGTCCAAGAGCCAGCTTGAAGCAGAGAACGCCGATCGCCTGTTGTTCATCCAACTATATCGCTGGTTCCATCCGTTCTCAGGGCGATCACGATCATCCGGCCCAAGACCCTGCTGCGCTGGCATCGTGCCGGTTTTCGCCGCTACTGGCGTTGGAAATCTCGCAATCTGGGAGGGCGACCGCAAATCAGGCGGATCTGCGCGCATTGATCCGGCGGATGAGCGTTGAAAATGTGCTTTGGGGCGCGCCACGCATTCATGGCGAGTTGCTCAAGCTCGGGTTTGCGGTGGCTCAGTCGACCGTCGCCAAGTACATGGCCAAGAACGGCGACCCGTCCGCTCAGAACTGGGCACGTTCCTGCGCAATCATGCACTGCACATCGCAGCAATGGATCTGTTCTTGGTGCCGACCGTCAGCTTCAACCTGCTCCACGGCCTCATCATTGTCCGGCTGGCCCGGCGAGAGCTTGTCTGGATCAACGTGACCGCACACCCGACGGCGGAATGGATCGCGCAGCAAATTACTGAAGCATTCCCCTGGAACGAGGCGCCACGCTGCCTGATCCGCGATCGGGACGGGATCTGTGGTGTTGCTGTCACGCGTCGATTACGAACCACGGGTATCGGCCACAAGCCCCATTGCGCCGGGCTCGCCGTGGCAGAACGGCATCGCGGAACGGCTGATCGGAACAAGTGCGTCCCATGTTGTCGCATTGGGCGAGCAACATTTGCGGCAAAATTCTAGAATTTTACGCATATAATTATTACAACACTTCGAGAACGCACCGCTCGTTGGACAAGGACGCACCGGTCCCGCGCGCTGTTCAGCAGATCGGACGCATTATGTCACATGCGCTGGTCGGCAGACTTCATCACCGATATGTTCGAATCTGAGTCTTCGGCACACACACCCGTGCGATCTCTCTGATCGTCTTGCCTTTGATGAAATGCTCGCGCCGAATCCGGCCGATCGTCTCCACTGTCAGCATTCCCCTTCACTGCTCGCTTCGAATCAAAGCAAGCAGCGGATCAGGCCAATCTTCAGGGGGTCAATTTTGGACACCGATCCCCCGACTCAGGGGGTCAAAATTGCACGCCGAATGACAAACATCAGCGCAGAACTCGGAGCAATACAGCTTGCCCGAGCTCGATCGCCATGCGTATCGGTAATTCTCCCTTTGTTTGAAGGGTTCCCCACAATAGGCGCAGTGGGTGCCAGGGTTTTGGATCGGATAGCCGTTACTGACCGCCATCACACTCCTCCGCCTGGAGCATAACAGCGGATTTGGAGAATGCCGCTCTCGAAAAACCACCATGCGACAGGAGCGCCGTTGCGGTTGGGATCGCGGATAACAACTTCATCCGGGACAGGTATCCAATTGCCGTTTGATTCCTCGAACCGCGTCCAATAATGCCCGTCGCGGATCTCTTCTTCCGCGTACGTACCGTCGCTTTCATTGCAACAATACCCGCCTGTCTTTGGAGACTTCTGTTCGCGAAACCACTGTCGGACTTTGGGGTCAATGTCATTCCATTGCCCGTTATCCCTCGCGAAAAGCTGAGAGAACAGGCTAGCAAACATTAGAGTGGCGCAAGCAAACACTGCCAACAGTGCAAGTAGCGCAAGCCTTCGCATGCGGAGAGTTCGAATCAGAAAACGTCCACGTCGAATGTTCCACGATTTTGCCAGCGAGTCCCCAGTCTAGTGTACGAACATCTGGGCTGCTCACAGCTTTTTATCCTAAGCGGAACTTCTCGAAGGTCGATGACCGTTCGCAAATGCGGTACGCGTGGCCACGCGTACCCTAAGGCAGCATGAGGCCGCGTGTCAGAGTGCGGGGTGTTTAGCAGCTCAGCGGTACTCGCTTCCTTCTAGTGCGCCCTACCAGCAGTTCAAATGCTAAATGCCAGCCATTCAACGGCGGCAATCCCGACCACCAGCACTGCGAGTGCTACCGCGTCGGATTCGAGCCAAATCCGCATGATGAAACCCCTTTGCCATGCCTAGCAAGCTGATAGACCAGTCCTTCATGGCGACCTGTGCAGCAAAATAGTTCATTAAGGTTACGGGCTCGTTACCATCAGGGGGCCGCAAGCATTCCCATCTCTGCACTTGGATCTTGCCGCGGGCGCCTGCCTGTTTTACCGCCTCGTCCGCCGAATCACGCTTAAATGGGCGCAACCTGCGCCCCAACACGGTTACGGACCACCCACTCGCGCACGCGACAAAGGCAATTGAGGATCAGCCATGCGCGCCGGACTCGATCGTACTCCCGGCATCGGGCCAGGCGGTAA
>CATPCO010000741.1 GCA_955652925.1 uncultured Xanthobacteraceae bacterium
ATGAATCGCCCCTGGTGCTGGTAGAAGCGGACATTTGCGCCGCCACGGCAATTTTGAAGCGACAGTGTAGTGGCCAAGCCAGTCATTCCTGCGAGCAGCATCTTGGAGGCTCTGCCGAACGAGCTGTCGCGCGGGCTGTTCGCGCAGGGGCGCTTATTGTCGCTTGATGCCGATCAGACGCTGTTCCTGGCTGGGGATGAGGGCGACGGATGCTACCGGGTCGAAGAGGGTCTGCTCAAAGCGAGCGTCACTGCGCCGAACGGTGGTGAACGAATCCTTGCCATTCTCGGGCCCGGGTCGATGGTAGGCGAATTGTCTATGATCGACGGCGCTCCGCGCTCCGCTTCCGTTACAGCGCTACGCGATTCCAAATTGCACTATGTGAGCAAGGCTGATTTCGAGGCCATCGGGAAATCTAGCCCGGAAATCTATCAACATGTGATGAAGGTGCTGGCGCGGCGGCTGCGGGATACCAACAGTGCGCTCGCAGCCTCGAGCTTCCTCTCGGTGAAGGGGCGTGTGGCCCGAGCACTGCTCAGCCTGGCCGAGGCGTTCGGCAAAGACGTTGGAAACGGGCGCATCCTCATTCGGCAGAAGGTCAGCCAGAGCGATCTGGCGGCCATGGCCGGCATCGCTCGCGAAAATGTCAGCCGTGTGCTCAAGGACTGGAGCGAGCACGGGGCGGTGAGCCGGCTTGCCGGTTATTATTGCCTCGAGAAGAAGGACGCCGTCCAGCGCGAAGCAGAACCGTGAACTTCACCGCTTAGTCGAGGTGTCGTCGGCGGCTATCGCGCGAACAATGAATCTCATGGGAATCATCCTATCCGTCGTCGCGTTGTTGCTGATGAGCAGTGCCGCTCGAGAGCAGTCGTAACCGGGGCGAGACGGCACTCACACTTTGTTTCCCCCGCTGATCAAAATTTTTCTAGGCCGCTGGTGTGATTCTCGGATAAATACGTGAGGGACCTCGTCTCCCGGCGACAAACGCACAGGCGACTTCCGGAACGGCCTGGGTGCCATATTAATCGGCGAGCATAGTTCAGCTTCGTTTCTTTCGAAAAAATCGTCGCCTGGTATTTTGGGACTTTTGCAACAATATCTGCCACAAGCTGACTTGTGCAGTGCAGCAAACTTCCACCACTCAATGATCTATAGGCGGGAGCGAGGGCACCGTCTCATTGTGGCTTGGCCGGCTCTCCGACGACAGTGAAAGGCGCCCAGAAACGGGGATCGGCCTCGCAATCGGATTTTGCCGCATCGATCATCGCCAGCATGGATTGCCGCAGCGCTTCGGCATGAGAGAGCTTCGCATCACGGGCGCTTGCGCGGAACGTTCCGATCATCAGCCGCGCTGTTGCCTCGTCGCTGGCGCTCCAATGCGATACGATCAGCGATCGTGCTCCCGCATAGAAGAAAGCCCGAGCAAGGCCGGAGAGCGCCTCTGCGCCGGGCTTGTCCTCCGCCGCCGTGTTACAAGCGGAAAGAACGGCCCAATCGGTGTCGAGCTTGAGTTGTGCAATCTCGCTGGCCGTAAGGAGCCCATCATCGAAATCATTGGGCTTCTCCGGGATCGAGAGCGCCAGCGCAGGCTCGGCCTTGTCCTTGGCAAACGTTTCCAGATCGCCCGCGACAAGCCCATGCGTTGCGAAATAGACGATGCGATATTGATCGAGCTTCGCCTGTTTGACGGCCGTTTCGGTTGCGGCCAAGCCGAGCTTGACATCGGCCGAGTCGGCTTTGAGGTCCTCCGCGATTTGCTGCGTTCCTTGCGCGTTCCCGGCAACTGCGGGAGATATTCGCCGATGGCGGCAACATCAACCTGCGTGCCGCGATAGAAGCTCGTTACGCTGCGCATGGCGAGCTGCGCATTTGCGCGAGCGGCCTTGGAGAAGACAGGATCGGCGAAGGCGATCATCGGCTTGCGCGCCGAAGAGGCTTGCGATCCAGTCCGCAAGATTTTGAGGCTCGCGACCGAGGGCAAGACCGTGACGGCATGCGAGCGGATGAGCCAATCCATTTCCTTGAGCATCTTGCCGGTCGGGTCCTTCGCGATGAGGAGCTGCGGCGGCAGGCTCGTCAATGCGCCGTTGGTGACGATCGAAAGACGTTTCTCTGCCGCGAGCTTTTCGGCAAATGCGCCGAAGGTCTCCTGAAATATTTTATACGCCAGCGCAGAATCGAACCGTTGGCGCGGATCAACGACCCATGCGCGCAGCGCACGCACCTGCTCGTCGAGGTCGCGGGCTGAAATCTTCAGCTCTGTCCAGTCCGCGCCGTCTCGCGTGATGATCCAGGCATAACTCTTGGTGTCAAATTCGAACACCAGCAACGCTTCATCATCGGCGATGAGCCCTTGTGTTTCCGCCAGCGACACCGGTTGTGGCTTGGACAATGCGACGTATTCGGGAAAGCGCTCACGTGACAACGACCGGCGCCGGGCCGGCGTCGGCACTATAGGCCAAGGTGGCGCAATTAACAGGAGCTAGCGCTTGTGCTCGCACGCAAGCTACTGTCGAAACTCAAAGCTTGTTTGATTCACGTGGGCTTTGCGTACTTCGCCATCCCAGTAAAATCGATCAACACGCAGCGCTTGTCGCCAACCACCCAGGCGTCGTGACCGGACGGCATATAGAATGCATCACCAGGGCCATACTCGAGTTGGGCACCGTCGTCCATTTCCGCGAGCATGCGCCCTTCAAGGACATAGCCGGTGTGCGCCGCTTGGCAAGATGGCGTTCCAACGATGGGCTTGACGTGTTCCGACCAACGCCATCCGGGTTCGAAGACGCCCCGGCCAACGGTACAATCACCGACTGTGACGACCTCAAGCTTACCCTTTCCATTCTTGAACGAGCGCGTTTCGTCAGGCTTGTCGAACGGTTTGCGTTCTAGCTTTCCCGCCTGCTTGAGGCTCTCCGGGAGAACGCCACCGCTCTCGGCAAGCTTGGTCATGACCTGTTTGTGCAGCCAGATATTCATCTCGGCCGAGCCGTCGAGGCTGCCTTTGTAGCCGAGTTCCTGCGCAAGGTGCTGCCGGGCGGTGAGACTTGAGTCGAGCTTCAAAAGCTTCATCAAGTCGACGATCGACTGTTGCCAGTTGAGCTTCTGGCTCTGGCCGTCTGCGATCTTCTTAATCATTGCCTCAACCTCTGCCTGCGTCATCGCCTTGCTCGTGGCCGGGGCGCCGCCCGCTGTGGCAGTGCCCTGGGCGGGTGCGCCAGGCGCCCCAGGCGCCAATGGAGTCGCGCCGGGAGCTTTCTTACCAAAGATCGCCGAAGCAATGCTGCCGAAGATGCTCATGATATATCCTCCTTCTGTTAACTCCTTTACGGCCGTTGCTCACGTCGCTTGCGACAACTGCAACGGAACAGGACGATATCACGCTTTGATCGTGCGGTCTGCGGCTACATGATACTCGGAGAGCGGTCAATCAGCCCAGAATTTTAATGTCCGGGATGGTCCGCTTACCCTCCAATACTCTCCGTGATTGCGGACATCCCCTTTCGTCGGCCTGGTGCCATGAACGGACCAAGTGCACCGCAGCAAACTGCGTGCCTATTCGAAGGTCTTCCCAACCTCCACAATCCGAGGGACACGGATTGTAAATGTTGAACCACGACCGGGCTCGCTCTCGACGGTGATGTCACCGCCCATCATCTGACAGAAGCGTCGGCTTATAACGAGGCCGAGGCCGGTCCCTCCGTATTTGGTAGCTGTCGATGACGATGCCTGGGAGAATTCCTGGAAC
>CATPCO010000742.1 GCA_955652925.1 uncultured Xanthobacteraceae bacterium
CGATGATCGCGTATTCAATTGAGGTTGCGCCCGACTCGTCCTTGAAGAAGCTGATGATCGTTCGCATGTGGATCAACTCCGCGCTTCATTTAATGCGAATTCTAGAAATCAAAACTTGCGGCGTTCTGAACACGGTCGTTAAAATTTTAATCGATTGAATAGGATAGGTTAGCAAAGTGTAAGCGCGAGTATTCTCTCCACAGGTTGCGGCAAATACAGCTGTTTGGGCTCAACTGCACGCACGCAATTTGAAGCGCTGGATCTTGCCTGACTCCGTCTTCGGCAGGGTATCGATCACCTCGATTTCCTGCGGATAGGCATGATTGCCGACCTTGCGCCGGGCAATCTCCTGAATTTCCGAAAGCAGTCGGGGACCCGGTGCGTGCCCCGGCCGCAGGGTCACATAGGCCTTTACGATGCTGCCCTTGAGCGGATCCGGCTTGCCGACAACTGCTGCTTCCGCGATCGCCGGGTGATGCAGGATTGCGCTTTCGACCTCAAACGGTCCGATGCGGTAAGCGGAGCTCTTGATCACGTCATCGGCGCGGCCCTTGAACCAGAAATATCCGGCCTCGTCGCGGTACGCGAGATCACCCGCGGTGATCCAGCCGTGCCGGAAGAGCGCGCGCGTGCGCTGCGGGTCTTTCCAGTAACCGAGCGCGTAGTAGCCCTCCTCGCTCGGGCGCTGGGCCAGATGGCCCACCTGTCGGGGCGGCAACGGCCGCCCGTCGTCATCAATGATGGACATCTCGAAGCCCGGCATCGGCAAGCCCATCGAGCCTGGCTTTACCTCGACATCGAGCGCATTGAAATTGCCCAAGGGCAGGCCGTTTTCACTCGAGCCGAAGTGATCCTTCGGCGTGATCGCGAGGGTCTCCTGGAAGAAGCGGATGACCTCGGGATTGAGCGGCTCGCCGCAACTGCTGATGCAGCGCAGCTTGAGAGCGTATTGCGCAACTTTGTCCGCCCCGAGCGCCATAACGCCGCGCAGCAGCGTCGGCACCGTCGCGAGATTGGTGACGCGCTCTTGCTGCAGAAATCTGAGCAGGCTTTCTGGCGTCGGCGCGGCCTCGCAGCTCACAACCGGAACGCCCGCGGACAGGGCGACATGATAGCAGACAAAACCATAGCCCCAGCCCGGATCGCCCGTGGGCCAGAACAAGTCCGCCGGCGCAAGGTCCACGCCGAACTGCATGTAGGGCCTGATTGCAGCAAGAAAATTGCTGGCGATGGGCACGCCTTTCGGCTCGCCCGTGGAGCCTGACGTGTACAGGATGACGGCCGGATCCTTCCGGCTGCATGGTTGCAGATCGAATGTTTCGTCCTCTGCGCTGATCGCCTCGCGGAAATTACGATCTCCCTGGCGGACGCCTTCGCCGGCAGGGCCGGCAACGGTCACCACCTCGACGTTCGCAACGCCGGGCACGCGCGCACGATATTCTTCATGCGCAAAGGCGACCGTGGCCTCACAATTGCGCAGCCGGAACGCGATCGCTTCCGGTCCGAACCCGGTGAAGATCGGGACATAGATCCCGCCTGCCTTCCAGGTGCCAATCATGATCGCAATGGTTTCCGGCACGCGCGGCAGGATGCCGGCGACACGGTCGCCCTTGCGCACGCCGAGAGCGCGCACGAGATTGGCGACCTTGTTGCTCATTGTGCGCATCTCCCGGTAGGACATGTTCACCCGTGTGCCGTCCTTGCCGATCCAGCGGAGTGCTGTGCCGGGACCGCTCGCGTGACGATCGATGATCGTGTGTCCGAGATTGATGGGAGAGCCATCCTGCCATCCCAGCTCGCGCAGCACCGAGCCCCACTCGAAGCTGCGCACGGCATCGCTATAGCTCGGCTTGCGCACGCTCACGACTTGTCGGGCGCCCGCGCGCTGGCGCGACCTCGAATGCGGTACAGGTGCCGGCCTTCGAGAACGGTTTCGTTGCGCTGATTGATGAGGCGCACCTTGATCGTGAGCTTTCCCCATTCTCTGCCGGGCCGCTGCTCGGTTCGTTCGATCTCGAATTCTGGCCGCACAGTATCATCCTTGAACACGGGCTGCTTGAACGAAGCCTGTTGTTCCAGGAGCGCGATCATCGAATCCTCGAGCTGCTCAGAGAGCGGCGCGGCTCCGAGCGCGGTGAGCGCCATAAGGTGCAAACCATGCACGATCGGCCGGCCGAACCGCGTAGTTCTCGCGTAGGCATCGTCATAGTGCAGCGGATGCGCGTCCCCGGTGAGTGCGGCAAATGCAAGCACGTCCGCTTCGGTTATTTTTCTTGCCACGCCCGGGAATTTTTGACCCTGCTTGAAATCCTCAAGGTAGAGCTGTTCGCGCTCCCTCTCCATCCCGCTATCCTCGATCAATCGCGTTGGCTTAGTCCGTGCACATGCCGCACGGGTATACCTCCTCCTGAAAGGGGGAGGTCGATTCCTTTGCTTGGCTGTGCGACTTTGGGCCAAGCTATATGCGATCGCACAACGGGAGGAAAACATGGGCCGCAAGATTGCCATTGTCGGAGCGGGCGCGGTGGGCGGATATACCGGCGCCCACATGGTCAAGGCCGGGGAGGACGTGACCTTCATCGATCCCTGGCCCGCGCACGTCGATCATATGCAACAGCACGGCTTGCGCGTCACCCACGCCATCGACGTGCCGGAATTCCAGGTCGCGGTACACGCGCTCCACGTCACCGACGCGCAGCGCCTCGCCAAGGAGACGCCGGTCGACATCGCGTTTGTGTGCATGAAGTCCTACGACACGGGCTGGGCGACCATGCTGATCCGGCAATATCTCGCGCCGGACGGCTACGTGGTCTCGCTGCAGAATTGCATGAATGAGGAAACCATCGCCGGTGTCGTTGGGTGGGGCAAGACGCTGGGTTGCATCGCAAGCAGCATCACCGTCAACCTGCCGGAGCCCGGCCATATCCACCGCGGCGCCGGCAAGGGCGGAACAGCGCATACTGTCTTTCGCACGGGCGAGGTGCACGGCCGCATCACGGAACGGGCGCAGGAGGTCTGCGGCCTGGTCGCCTACGCCGACAGTGCGAAGGTCACGTCGAACCTCTGGGGCGAGCGCTGGTCGAAACTGGTCACCAACGCCATGGCCAATGGTATCTCCGCCTGCACCGGACTCACCAGCAGCGAGATTCTGCACAATGAACCGATCCGGCACTTCTCCACCCGTGTCGGCAGCGAAGCAATCCGCATCGGCCAGGCGCTCGGCTATCAGCTCGAGGACATTTATCATCTTGCGCCCGAGACAATCGCGCGCGCCGGGGAGGGCGATGAGGCGGCGATGCGCACATGCGATGCCGAGCGGTTGCGCCAGAGCAAGCGCACCGCCGCCGAGCAGCGTCCCTCCATGGGACAGGACATGCAGAAGGGCCGGCGCACGGAGATCGAATTCCTCAACGGTCTCATTGTGCGCGAGGGCGAAAAGGCGGGGCTGCCGTGCCGCGCCAACGCGGTGCTCACCGACCTCGTGAAGCGGGTCGAGCGCGGCGAGCTCAAGCCCGATCCACGGCACATCACCGAGCTGCGCCTTAACTGATCCCGGTCGTCCCCAAGCGCCAAATTGGCCCTCGGCAGCTAGCGCCTTTTACCGGGCGGCGGAGCCGGCGCAGCTCGCGCCACCGGCGGCGGGGCGGCACGCGCGACCGGCGGGGGAGCGTGAACCACCGCCGC
>CATPCO010000743.1 GCA_955652925.1 uncultured Xanthobacteraceae bacterium
ACGAAAAACCCTCCGAAAAGAAAGCGCGTGAGAAGGCCGAGGCAATTCGCCGGGCTCGCAAGCTTGCCCGCAAGCGCATGCAGCGCGAGGGGCTGCTGCCGGCCAAGCCGCGTCCGGTCCCCGGGAGCGCCGCCGGCGGAGCGCCGAGGCCGCCGCGTCCCCCCCGCTTTTGAAGAACTCCCGACGCCGCAAGCGCAGCATCTCAAATGCAGCGGCTGCGCCTGGCAAGCTTGAATCTCTCCCGGAGCCCGCGATCTCCGCCACTGCGCTCTCGCTGCACGAATTGTTTGCGCAGCAGACCCGCCAGATGCTTGATCGCACTGATCTGAGCGAAGAGCAGAAGCAAAACATTCTGGTTGCCATGAGCTGCCCTTGTTGCGGGGCAGGTGCCATGTCGTATACGGCAAAGCTCAAGCGCTGACGCGCGCGCCTCCCCCGGTCCGGCGCTCACCATTCAAACGAAGTGTTGTCCGAAGCTTCTCCGTCGCCGCCACATCGATCTCGAAAGTGCCGGGGTCGACGACAACGCCATAGAGCTCGGCCGCAGCAGCAACGCTGACGTAGCCCTGCCGCACATCGTTTGCGACCTCTCGCGTGGGCCGCTCCAGCGCACTGCCGTGGCCGCCACCGCCACCGGAGCGAATCTTGAATGCATCACCGGGCTTGAGCTGCGCGACCAACACCTTGGCATTGGGGAAATCGGTCTTCCAGTTGCCGTCAATGCGCATCTCCACCGCGTTGCCGGTGGCTTCGAGACCGCCATCGAGCCCCCAAGGCCGGCAGTGGGCGCGCTCGATCTGATTGTTCACCACCATCGGGCTGCGCGCCCGCACGACCCGCTCGACCCCAAGCCCGCCGCGACGGCGGCCGGCTCCGCCGGAGTCCGGCACGAGCGCATAGCGCTCGACAACAATGGGAAACTTGAACTCAGCCTGCTCGTTCGGACTGTTGTGCGTATCTCCGTCATTGATGCACACCGTGCCCGAGACGCCATCCTCGGTCATCTTTGCTCCCCAGCCGCCGCCGAGCGGCCCGAAGCTGCCGATGAAGAATTCGGAAGTGCGGCTGTTGATGCCGTGAAAGTATGAGGCCAAGAGATCGGCATGGTGTCCGGCGATGACACGGTCAGGAATGGCGGGCGCGAGCGCCTTGAAGATGGTATCGACGATGGTCATCGGATACGTCATCCACCAGCGCATGGGCGCCGGCCGCACGGCACTGATGACGCGTCCCGGCGGCACGACGGTCTTGAGGCTGCGAAACGAGCCGTCGTTGATAGGATAGTCGGTTGGCGAGGTGATGCACTTGTAGGCGACCTGCGCGCAGGCATGGCCGGTCGTGATGCCGGAATTGTAAAAACCGCGCACCTGGCGTGAGACCCCGCTGAGATCGATGGTCATCTCGTCGCCCTTCACCATGACGCGCACGCGAATCGGCACTTTCTTGCCGATATCGATACCGTCGTCGTCCATGAAAGACTCGGCCTCGAAGACGCCGTCCGGGATCGTGCGCGTGTGGGCGCGTGCCATCATTTCGCTGTGGTCCATGATCGCCCTGATCGATGCGAGCACCGCACCGCGCCCGTAGCGCTCGATCAGCGCCAGGAACTGGCGCTCGCCGGTCTTCACCGCCGTGACCTGGGCGCGCAGATCGCCCATGGCGCGACTCGGCAGGCGCACGTTCTGCCGGATGATGTCGACCACGGTCTGATTGACGGTGCCACGATCCTGATATTTCAGGATGGGAATTTGCAGCCCCTCCGAAAAGATGTCGGTGCTCATGCCGCCAAGGATGCCGCCGATGTCGAGCCAGTGCGCCATGCAACAGGCGAAAGCCACCAACCTGCCCTTGTGAAAGATCGGCAACGTCAAGGTGACATGATTGAGGTGACTTCCGGTGAGATAGGAATCGTTGGTTACATAGATGTCGCCAGGACGGATGCCGTCCGCGCCGAAATGCCTGATTTTGGCCTTCACCGTCTCGGCCATGCCGCGAATGAACATTGGCAGCCCGATGCCGATTGAAATGGTCGCGCCCTCCGGCGTGAACAGGCCGGTGGTGAAATCGAGCGCCTCATAGATGATGATGTTGTAGGCGGTGCGCATGAGGTTGGTCTTCATTTCCTCCGTTACCGCAATGACGCCGTTGCGCACGATCTCGGTAATGACGGGATCGAGCTGCGCGCCGCGGCGGCCCGCCTTGTTGCTCGCTGTGGTCCTCTGACGCTGCTTTGACGTGGCCATCACCGCTTTCCCGCGATCTTGATCAGGAGATTTCCATAAAGGTCGACTTCGAGCCGGTCGCCCGGCAGCAACAACGTCGTCGAGGCGTGCTCCTCAATGAGGGCGGGGCCGCTGATACGATGTCCCGCCGCAAGCGTCATGCGGGCGTAAATCGATGTCGCTCGAAACGCGCCGTCAACGTAGACCTGCCGCTTTCCCGTTGGCGCGGCTTTTGCGGCCTGCGCACGCCCGATCTTCTGGAGCGGCGGCTTGCGCAGGGTTCCGCTCACGGTACTGCGCAGACTGACGATCTCGGCCGGCTCGTCGGGAGCCGACGTGCCGTAGCGCTGCTCGTGCATCGCATCGAAACGGCGTTTGATCGCCCGGCGATCCTCGTTTTTGAAGAGCCGCAGCGGGAGCTCGACCGTTACGGCGTGCTCCTGGCCGACATAACGCATGTCGGCGGCGCGCTTGAGGATGATCCGCTGCGGTGTCACTGCCGTGCCGGCAATCTCGTGCCGGCCGCGCTTTTCAAGCTCGCCATAGACTCGTTCGATCTGATCGAAACTTGCATCTTCGAGCCGCGTGAACCACGTTCGCACGAAATCATAGCGCAGATCCGAGAATAGCAGGCCAAAGGCGGAGAACACGCCCGGCGACGGCGGAACAACAACGGTCCTGATCCCGATCTCGCGCGCGACCTCGACGGCGTGCAGGGGGCCTGCGCCGCCATAGGCGACAAGCGCGAAATCGCCGGCGTCGAGACCGCGCTGGGTCGTGACGCCTTTCACGGCATAGGACATCGCGGTCGCCGCAATCCGCAATATGCCGTGGGCTGCTGCTGTCGTTTCCATGCCGAGCGGCTTTGCTACACGTTCGACCAGCGCGGCCTTGGCGCGCGCAATATCGAGCGGCATCTCGCCGCCAAGAAATGTTGCGGCCCCAAGTCGGCCGAGCAGAACATTGGCATCGGTTACGGTGGGCGCCGTGCCGCCCAGGGCGTAGCACGCGGGTCCGGGCGTCGCGCCCGCGCTCTGCGGCCCGACGCGCAGGGCGCCCTCCTCGACCCGTGCGATCGAACCGCCGCCGGTGCCCACTTCGAAAATGTCCATCATGGCGATCTGCACCGGCAGTGCCCGTTCGTAGCCGCCGATGAGCGCGGAGCCGGTGGTAAGGGCCTCGCCGTTGTGGATCACCCCGGCTTTGGCGGTGGTGCCGCCCATGTCGAAGGCGATTGCATTTCCGATGCCGAGCGCTTCGCAAAGCGCCGCGGTGCCGATCACGCCGGCCGCCGGGCCCGATTCCAGCATCTGCACGCAGTGGCTGCGTGCCTGGCTCGCGTCGTAGAGCCCTCCCGTCGACTGCACGACCAGGAACGATCCGTCGAAGCCCGCGCCGCGGATATGGCAATCGATCTCTCCGAGGTAGCGGCGCACGATCGGGCCGACATAGGCATTCGCAACCACCGTCGAGCAGCGTTCGAACTCCCGGTATTCCTGCGAGAGCTCGTGCGAGGCGGAGACGAACATTGCGGGATGATTCTTCTCCAGAATTTCTTTTGCGCGCCGCTCGTGCTCGCGGCGGGCGAAGCAGTTGAGAAAGAGGATCGCCGCGGCCTCCACACCAAGACCCTCCAGCATGCGTCCGAGCGCGGCAATCTCCTCCTCGTCGAGCGGGGTCTCGATCTCGCCGTCACTGAGAACGCGCTCCTTGACTTCGAACCGGAGCGCGCGCTCGACCAGCGGCTCGTGCTTGCGGAAAAAGAGATTGTAGGCATCCGGCCGGTTGATCCGCCCGATCTCATAGATGTCGCGAAAACCCTGCGTGATCAGGAGCGCGGTTTTTGCTCCCGTGTGCTCCAGGATGGTGTTGATCGCTATGGTAGAGCCGTGCAGAAAAAGGCGGGCAGATCTGTAGTCGCTTCCAGTTTTCTGTACGGCACCGTTGATGCCTTCGACCAGATGAGCCGGGGTGGTGAGCACCTTGCCGAACGCGAGCTTGCCGGTTGCCTCATCAAATGTCGCCACATCCGTGAAGGTGCCGCCGATATCGACGGCAATGCGCGCGCCGCCGGTGCGAGAGCGCAATTTTCGAGCGGCTTTCATCGCGCTCATTTATTTGATCCGTCATGCCCCGCGCATGCGGGGCACCCAGTAATCGTCATGCGATGATTTGAGCTAAGGCAAGGCCAAACTGCAAGTTCAGGGATTACTGGGTCGTCCGCTTGCGCGGACGATGACGACAACCAGGTTGGCGATCTTTGCGCGGGGTACAAAAGGACGTATTCTCGCGACAGCCGCAAGATCGGCGTGCAAGGCGCAACGGAGAAGGCAATGGACGGCAACGGGAATGCCGCGAGAGGCGATGCGGGGGACAACGCGGTCCTGTTCGATCAGCAGTATGTCTGGCCGGGCGATCTAACGGAGATCCCGGACTGGGTCTATACCGACGAGACCATCTATCAGCGCGAGGTCGAGCGCATCTTCCATGGGCCGACCTGGAACTACGTCGCGCTCGAGGCGGAAATCCCGAATTCGGGCGACTTCATACGCTCCAATGTGGGTCCGACCCCGGTCGTTGTTGCACGCGCGCAAGATGGCAGCATAACCGTGGTTGAGAACCGCTGCGCTCACCGTGCCGCGGAGTTCTGCCGCGCGCTTACCGGCAACGCGAACGAGTTTGTCTGTCCCTACCATCAGTGGACCTATGATCTCAAAGGCAACCTGATCGGCATTCCGTTCAAGCGCGGCGTCGGCGGCAAAGGCGGTATGCCGCGCGACTTCAATGCGGCGCAGCACGGGCTGCGCAGCCTCTGCGTTACAACCCACCGCGGGGTCGTGTTTGCCTCTTATCACGACCACATGGAGTCGCTTGCCGACTATCTCGGTTCGGACGTGCTGCGCGAGTTCGATGCGACGTTCGACGGGCGCAAGTTGAAAGTTCTCGGCCATTACCGGCACTCGCTTCCGGCCAACTGGAAGCTCTATCTCGAAAATCTCAAGGATCCGTATCACGCAACCCTGCTTCATACTTTTCTGGTGACGTTCGGGCTGCTGGTTGCCGGCAACCGATCGCTGATGCTTACCGATGCGAGCGGGCGCCATGGTGTCATGGCGTCAGCCAAGTCTGACGCGGGGAAATTATCGGCCGATGCAAAGAAAGAGATGCGCGCCTACAAGGAAGGCATGACGTTGCGTGAGCCGCGTTTCATGGATTTCATCGCGGAATTCGACAGCCCCTGGTCGGTCACCATGGCGACCATCTGGCCCAATCTCATCGTGCAGCGCGAGATGAATACGCTCGGTATCCGGCAAATCGTTCCTACCGGCCCGCACGAGCTCCTGATGAAATGGACCATGTTCGGTTTCGAAGGCGACGATGAGGAAATGACACGCCACCGCCTGCGCCAAGGCAACCTGATGGGACCGGCGGGCTTTCTCGGGATCGAGGACAACGAGGCCATGAAATTCGTCCAGGACGGCATGCGGGGCGTGCCGAACAAGAAACACCTGGTCAAGCTCGATCCACAGGTGGAGGCGGGGACGTCCGACACCCTGATCTCGGAGGCTGCGATCCGCGCGATGTACAAGCACTGGCGCCGCGAAATGAGCGTTTAGCGGGAGCCGGCTTGATGCCCACGGCTGCTGCGGAAAAGACGCTCGATTCCCGGCTGGAAGCGCTGTTGCTCCATCATGAAGTGGATCAGTTCAACGCCGCCTATGCGGCGGCGCTCGACGAGCAGCGGCTCACCGACTGGTCCGAGATGTTCAGCGAGGACGCCTTTTACACCGTCATCTCGCGCGAGAATGCCGACCATGGAATGCCGGTCGGATTGATCTACTGCGACAGCAAGCGGATGATCTGCGATCGCGCGCTTGCACTCGAGAAGACCGCGATGTTCGCGCCGCGCTATCTGCGGCACATCATCGGCAACCTGCAGATTCTTGGCCGGGATGAGGACGCGGGCATAAGGGCGCGGGCCAACTATGCCGTCATCCAGGTGTTGTTCGACCGGCCCGAGGCCAAGCTGCATCAAGTCGGGGTCTATCACGACGTATTCCGCCGCCTGGGCGGCGTCCTCAAGCTCGCCGAGCGACGCTGTATCTACGACAGCCTGCTGATCGATAACGCGCTTTGTCTGCCGGTGTGACCACGGTCCCGAAACGGGAGGATCGGATGATAAGCATGAGCAATCCGCAGAAGCCCCTTGGCTGGCGCAAACGCATCGGGGTTCTGAGCCCGACCGTGATTGAAACGGCCGCCTACGATTTTTACCGCCTCGCTCCCGAAGGTGTCTCGATGTGCGCCATCACGGCCAATGTCGAGCATTGGAGCAAGGAAAACTTCAAGCAAAGCGTGCTCGATCCGCTGGTCACCGCGGCCAAGTACCTTGCCTCCCGCAACGTTGATTACATCATGCATTGCGGCATGCCGGTGGTGACGACGCGCGGAAAAGGCTTTGAGGAGGAGATCGTCAAGATCATCATGGACGCGACCGGCTTGCCCGCATCAACGAGCATCCGTTCGGCAATCCGGGCACTCGCCCATCTGCGCATCGAGAATGTCGCGGTGCTGACACCCTATCCGCAAGAACTGCACCAATCGGCACTCACTTTTCTCTCGGCGAGCGGTTTCTCGGTCACGGCGGAGCACACCGAGGATATCGTCTTCAAGCGGCTTCAGGATGTCGCGTCCGCGCACATCGCCGCCGCCGCGATCCGTCTCCTTGCCGCAACGCCTTCCGCCGATGGCATCTACATTCCGTGCAATCAATGGGCGGCGGCGGACGCCGCCCCATTGATCGAGGACAAGCTCGGGATCCCGGTCGTGACCGGCGCTCACGCCGATCATTGGGAAGCGTTCCGCACGCTCGATATTCATGACCGCATCGAGGGCCAGGGCCGGCTGATGCGAAGCCTGAGCAACGGGGTGCAAAACCCGGAAAAGGCAACTCGCCCCGCGGGTCGGGCCAGCGCGGCGACGCGAGCTTAATTCGTTCGGCTGGCGAACTCCCGAATGAAAATCTGCGGCTTTATTATTGCTGCGCTGGTGCTCGCGGTTACGCCGCTGGCGGGCGCTTGGGCGCAGGATTTTCCTGCAAAGCCCGTCCGCTTCGTGGTGCCCTATGCCGCCGGCGGCAGCGGCGACCTGCTTGCGCGGCTGCTTGGCGAAAAGCTCTCCGCGCTGTGGGGACAACAAGTCGTCGTCGACAACAAGCCAGGCGCCGGCGGCATGATTGGAACGGAATTCGCTGCGCGTGCGGACGCGGACGGCTACACGCTCTATCTTGCAACCGACGGTCCGCTGACCATTGCCGCGAGCCTGCACAGGCACGTCCCCTACGACTGGAAGCGCGATTTCGCTCCGGTCTCGATGATTGCGGTGGGCTACCAGGTTCTGATCGTGAGCCCAAAGCTGCCGGCGCGCACTTTGCAGGAATTCGTCGCACTGGCCAAAGACCAGCCCGGCGCGCTCAATTACGCCTCGATCGGCATCGGCACGGCTCCCCATCTCGCCGCCGAATTGTTCAAGTCGCTGGCGCGTGTCGATCTCGCGCACGTTCCCTATCGGGGCTCCTCCGCCCAAGCCATTACAGCCCTGATCGCGGGCGATGTCGCGATGTTCATGGTCGGCACGTCGACTGCGGTCCCGTTCATTGCGAACGGGAACGTGCGGGCGCTGGCGGTCACTGCGGACAAACGTCTGGACAGCCTGCCTGACGTTCCGACCTTTGCCGAGGCGGGATTGCCGGGCGTTGATGTGCACATCTGGTTTGCGGTCCTGGTGCCGGCTGCGACGCCGCCAGTCATTGTACGCAAGCTCAATGCAGACATCGCGCGCGCCGTCGCCGATCCCGATTACCACAAGGCGCTCGAGGTGCGCGGATTTAAGGCTCAATCGATGAGCCCTGAGGAATTGGCTGCTTTCCTGGAAAAGGATTACGTCAAATTCCGCGACCTTATCGGCAAGCTCAAGCTGCAAGTGGATTGAGCGGGGCTGCAAGGTTTCTCGATGCCGTTGCTGCTATGCGTGCCGAGCATGGGCGTG
>CATPCO010000744.1 GCA_955652925.1 uncultured Xanthobacteraceae bacterium
CTCTTAGCAGGCATCGTGCTCTGGACCACCTATGCCGATCGTCCGCAAGCTGCCGCCATACCCGACGACGCTACGACAGGACAGAGCACCCGACCGGGCCCGTTCGGAGGCTAGCCGGCACATTCGATCTACCTCCCGCCTTGTTGCTTTAGCTTCTTCACTCGATGTTTCTGGTAGTCAGCGACTGCCCGTGCGAGCAGCATCGAGCGCGGCACCCGAACATAAGTCAGAGACACAACGAGCGCTCTTCCCGTTTCTGCCGAGCGAGACATATGGCACATGATGCCGCCTTCATCGCCGGCGTATGACAAGTCCCAGACCACCTGGTGCATCCGATCCGCGTTGGCAATATTTTTGGCTTGAAGATGATCAATCAACGATGGCGCCAATTCGACCTCAAATGGCGCAGCTGCCTTGAGTGCGGCCAGCAGCCGAGGAGTCTTCGCCGGATGATCGAGCATCATCCCCATCCATCTTCGGCAAGCGAGCTTAGAGACTCGACGAATCACCCAATGATTATGGAATATGGCTCAACAATAGCCATTCCTGAATTGTGGGGCAGTGCAGCTCAAACGCGAATAGTCTCTGGCGGCGAGTTTTAGCCGAGCCAACGGGAATTATTGGCGGCATGAGCAGTTCGCAGGCGCGGGCGATGTTCTCGGCGCGTTTGCCGCTGGTGAGCAGGCCATAGTAGCGGATGCGGTGGAAGCCTGCGGGCAGCACGTGGATGAGAAAGCGGCGAATGAACTCGTGGGTGACGAGCGTCATCACCTTGTAGCGGTCGGGACCTTCGATCCTGTAGTCCTTCCACTTGAATGTGACGCCAGACTTGCCTACGACAACTCATTTCGCCTGATCAATGAGATCAGTGTGCCGCACTCAAGGCAGCTGCGCCATTCGAGGTCGAATTGGCGCCATCGTTGATTGATCATCTTCAAGCCGAAAACGTTGCCAACGCGGATCGGATGCACCAGGTCGTCTGGGACTTGTCATACGCCGGCGATGAAGGCGGCATCATGTGCCATATGTCTCGCTCGGCAGAAACAGGAAGAGCGCTCGTTGTGTCTCTGACTTATGTTCGGGTGCCGCGCTCGATGCCGCTCGCACGGGCAGTCGCCGACTACCAGAAACATCGAGTGAAGAAGCTAAAGAAACAAGGCGAGAGGTAGATCGAGTGCCCTCGTTCTGCGCCCCTGCTGCCGGTGTTACCCGGCTTGGAGGAGGAGGAGCCATCCGATGGCGGCGGCGGCGAGCGGCGTAGTAGCGACCACCAGCGACGTTCGTAGCCAGTCGTGCAGGTAGAGCACCCAGCCGATGATGGCACCCACAACGAACCACAGCGGGATTGAGAGGATGACGAAGAACACGACCCATGCCCCGACTTGATGCTCGCTGCCCGGAGCGTCGAACGCCATCGCCGCCAAGAGCGCAAAGGGCATGGTGAGCACAGCGCCTGCCCCGCATAGGAGCGTGAGCAATATGAGGATGATGCGGTAGTAGTGCTTCGGCATGAGGCCACCGGGCTGTGACGAGATGTATGGGTGCCCTGCTCATCGGCCACTACCGCCTCCGCACGGCGCGGAGCCGCTTTCGCTCCAGTCGCGCCGCTCACCGGCCTGCCGCTCATCCTCGCGGTGCACCCCTCGCTCGGCGTGTCGAGCGTCGATGAGCTCATCGCGCTCGCGAAATCTAAGCCTGGTGAACTCACCTACGGGTCGGTCGGGCCGGGGACGGTCGGGCATCTTGCCATGGAATTGATCAGCGTGCGCACGAACATCAAACTCGTTCATGTGCCCTACCCGGGCAGCCCACCGCAGGTCACCGACCTGGTTGCTGGCCGACTGTCGATGGTGTTGGCCGTGGCTTCGACGGTCATGCCGCACGTCGAAGTGGGCCGCCTCACAGCGCTTGCCTCGTGTTCGGCTAGGCGAGCGCGACGCGCGCCGAATCGCGCGTTTTCCACGCGTCCTCGGCCATGCGCGCCTTCTGCGCGGCAGCCTTGGGCGTGAGCCGCTAGGACGCTCACTGGGTCCAAAAATAATAAAACCTTGTGTGAACTACCTCACAGAGGTCCTTCACGTATCGTCCATACACTCCCAGTGCGAGGGTTCACAATGCGTAAGCACATCAGTTTTGCAATCGCTGCGACGATATTGGGTTTGGCTATGATTTTCTGGTTCAAAGCCAGTATGGTCGAAACCAATGCCAACGTTGCCCGGCAAACGGCTGACTTGTCGTCGCCCATGTCAAAACCATACCGTGCGATCCCGGTATTCGACCTGGTTCATTAAATAAATCGCGCAAGGAGTCACACGCCATGGCTCATCTCATCGACAGGCATCTGATAGAGCGCGCGAGCGCCGCGGTGCTGCTTAGCATGGTCTGGGCGGCGCTTGCCGCCTGCGTGATCGGCGCGGTCATCTACGACATCACTTCCTGGCTCGGCGGCTAGCCCGTCCGCCTCCGCACGCCGCGTGAGAGAGGCCGTACATCGCGAGGCCGAGTAGGCCCGGGGAATTTCACCCCGAGCCTCTCACAGAACCGGACTTGATACTCTCGCATCATCCGGCTCGTGCCACCGCACGAAGGCTGCCGCCTTCCATTGAACATCGGGTTCCTCCCGTTGCTGGTTGACCCGATCTCAAAGGCGATGACCCACCCCCTTCGCTCCACGGGCATTACCCCGCTTCATCACTACAACCGCTGGTTTCGGGTCGGAGGTCTCGACTATTTGCTCAAGCGCAGCGATATTGACTTGCAACTGCAAAACGCTGCCAGGAAATGAGCATCCGGCGGCACATCCGAACTTGCGC
>CATPCO010000745.1 GCA_955652925.1 uncultured Xanthobacteraceae bacterium
GACGCAACGCGCTGGAACGGGCTCTACATCTGCGTCAATCTTTCGCCCGTCCAGGTACGCAATCGCGCCTTGGTTGATCTCGTCACCACAGTTCTAAAGGAGACGGAGTTTGAGCCCTCCCGTCTGGTTTTGGAGATGACCGAAGGCGTGCTCATCGAAAATCCCGATGAGATCAACGCGAGGCTGCGGGAGTTGCGCGGGCTGGGCGTACAGCTCGCGCTCGATGATTTCGGCTCTGGATATTCCAGCCTCGGATATCTCCAGAAGCTTCCATTCGACAAGCTCAAGATCGATCGCAGTTTCGTTCTGGGACTCAATGACTCCGTTAATGGCGGGGTCATTATTCAGGCCATCGTGACACTCGGCCGGGCACTCGGGATGGGCGTCGTGATCGAAGGCGTGGAAACCGAAGAGCAACGGGTGCTGCTTCGTCTTGCGGGTTGCAGTGAGATGCAGGGCTATCTGTTCGCAAAGCCGACGGCGGCCGCTGACATCGATCGTTTGATTGCGGCGCAGCGAAGTTCCGCACACCTCCCGCCGGCGCCTCTGCGCTCGGGCAGCCGCGGCTAAATCACAGTCCCAGAGGAAATCAAGCGATGATGCGACTGCGACTAAAGGCCGATGGCCGCATTGTTGCAATTCTTGCGGACGGCAGTGAAGGCGCAGTCGTGAATGCGCTGGGCCCTGCCCCGGCAACTTCACGTCCACAATCGGCTGCGCAAGCCGATGTATCCGAGGCGGTCTACGCGCGGCGCGTTCGGGCGCGCACCAAGCTCACGCAGGCGCAGTTTGCTGCACGTCTTGGGCTGCCGGTCGAGACCGTGCGCAACTGGGAACAGGGAAAACGCTCTCTCCGCGGCCCCGCCCGTGCGCTTCTCAAACTGATCGATAGAATGCCTGAGCAGGCTTTAAGGATGTAACAGGGAGCTTCGGGTCTCAGCGGATCTCAGCGCTATGGCCAAAAGAGAAGCGAATCACATAAGCATGGGCTGGCCAACCGCGCCGGAGCATATGCAATGGTCTCGCCAGAACTCGTTCGATGCGGCCAGCAGGCACTTGCGGCAGTCGCGAGGGAGGCCGCAACGGGAGCGCCGCTGGTGAAATGCCAGCTCCTCGCCTCCGGCTTTTACGAGGCGTTGAAGCATGAACTTGCACAGACCGTACCCGCGGATGTTGCCGCGCGCGACGCGCTGATGGCGGCTGCAGTCCAATGCCTGCGCACCGCAAGAGCCGCTATCAGCCCGACGGCCATGCTCGAGGAACTCGAGCGGGCGGTGATCATGTTGGAAGGGCACCGGCCGACGCCACGGCCTCTTCTGCGCGTCATTGAAGGCGGCCGATCGTGCAAGCCGCCGCTGGCAACACCAGCGCAGCATCTGCGTGGAGTCTAGATCAGCTCGCCGGCGCATCTTCGCGCGCTTGGCCTGCCGCGATGATGCCCGGCCGCTCCGGGCGCGGCGCGGCCCTGGCGCTGCCGCTGGCCTCGACGCTGCGGCGCAGCGCATCCATCAGATTTGAGTCGAATTTGGTGAGAGCATGTGCGTGCTCCTCGCCCCGTTCGCAGAACGCAGCGGCGCACTTGATCCGAACAAGCTTTATCGGCTCTGGGGATGCCGGGGGCTACTCATCTGCTTTCGGCAATTGAGCCGCTTTGAGATGCGCATTGAGGAGCGCGACCTCTCGCGCTAGCGTCGTTATGAGCTCCATCTGCGCGCGCAGCTTGAGATGAATGTTGAGCGCAACCAAAAGGCTGATCACCACCCATACATAGATGATCAAATCGACCCCCCGGCCTACCCCGGCAAGCTCCGCCAAGGCGGTGGCATGAGCCGGAAGCCACACGAAATAAAGTCCGCCTGATGCCACAACCACGGCCGTGAGCCCAATCGCAGGGGAACGCCGATACTCGGTCCAGGCATAAAACAGGATGCCGCCCAGCAATACCGTCAGTATGATCTGTGCGATCATGCTAAATCTCCTGCGTGATTTGAATGTTTGCGCAAACCCATCCACCGTCGAGCGCGGCGGCAGCGGCAAGCCAGGGCCCTGCCACGCGTCTATGTTGCGCCTGCGGCTCTATCACCGAGCACGACTTCCGATTCCATGTTAACGGCTGGCGCATCTTTCAATGCCGCCTGTGCGGGACCGGCTGCACGGACGCACACGGCTTTGATCCTGCGCTCTATTATACCGAAGACTACTTTTGCGGCGGCCACGCCGACGGATATTCTGATTATCTCGGCAGCGAGGAAGTGCTGCGGCGGGAATTTGCGCGCAGCGTCGACTTCATTCGCCGCTACCGGCGCGGCGGAAGGCTGTTGGAAATTGGATGTGCCTACGGGTTTTTCCTGATGGAAGCGCGTGGGCATTTCGATGTCATTGGCCTCGAATTGGCTACGGAGGCGGCTGATCATGCCCGCGATGCGGGATTGCATGTCCTCCAGGGAGAACCTGATGAGAAGACGCTGCGGGAAATCGGAAACGTTGACGTCATCGTCATGCTCGATGTCATAGAGCATCTGCCGGATCCGCGGCAGACGCTTGCACTTTGCCGCCGCTACATCAATCCGGGGGGTATCATCGTTATTACGACGGGTGATTTCGGCTCCGTTCTCGCGCGATCCGCCGGAAAAAAATGGCGTCTCATGACCCCGCCGCAGCACCTTTGGTTCTTTACGGAAGAAGGCATGCGCCGGCTCGCCACTGGAGCTGGCTTCTCCATGCCGCATTTTGACCGTCCGTGGAAGATTGTTCCTGCATCACTTGCCCTTTTTCAGTTGCAGCGAATCTTGCACGTTCCAGTCCCCCGACTCGCAGCCACAAGCCGGTTTGGCATTCCCATCAACCTGTTCGATGCAATGCGGGTCGTCTTGCAGAAACCCTGGTAAGGGGTAGCCGCGTTTCGGCGGAAGCAGCACGAGGTTGCGCGCAAGCAGTTTTCCTGGAGCACTGGAACTCTTTTTGTTGATCGGGTATTCTTCTTGCGTTCGTGCTATTCCAGCTGCAATGAAAATACCGCCTCCTTCACGCGTCCATGTGGTGATTGCCGCTTACAACGAGGCGGCAATGATCGGCGGTGTTGTGCTGGAGCTCATGCGTTCGGGCTATCGAGTCGTTGTTGTGGATGACGGCTCATCCGATCGCAGCGCGGATATCGCGCTGGCGAGCGGCGCGATGGTGCTGCGTCACCCGGTCAATCTTGGTCAGGGGGCGGCCCTGCAGACCGGAATAGATTATGCACTTGCCGGCGGAGCCGAGTTCGTCGTCACCTTCGATGCTGACGGCCAGCACCGCCCGGGTGAGATTATTGGTCTGGTTGAGGGACTGAGCCGCGAGCAGGCCGATTTCGCGTTGGGCAGCCGCTTTCTACGGCAAGTGCCACGGCTGCCGGCACTCCGCCGGCTATTGCTCAAGACCGCCACGCTGTTCACGCGCCTGGCCACCGGGATGCAGATCACCGACACCCATAACGGGCTGCGGGCAATGACTCGCAGGGGCGCGCTGGCCATCCGGCTGCGACAGAATCGCATGGCGCATGCATCGGAATTTCTCGCGCAGGTCGCGGCCAGCGGGCTGCGCTATGTCGAGCGGCCCGTGACAATAGATTACAGCGCCTATTCCCTTGCCAAAGGGCAGAAGACGGGCGATGCGTTCGCCGTTCTGCTCGACCTGTTCGCGAGCCGCCTTTATCACTGAGCGGAGTGTCTGCGGTAGGTCCACGCGAACGCGCGATCAAAACGCTTGACCTCATCGATCAGCTCCAGATTCCGCCGGCTCGCGCAGTGCGCTCGCGCGCGCTCGGTCACAATGATGTAATCGGCCTTGTCCGGATCGGTTTCGAGCTTCCATGGGCGCCGGAGCATCGGGCCGACTCCCCACTCGCGCCACGGTATGCAGATGACGAGACTTGGTGGCGACTCGTTCCACACGACGCTGCGATCATAATCCAGGCGTTCTTCGAGCCGGCGCAAGGCGGGTTGTGCAGCTATTGACCAGTAATCCAGGTCGAAGCGGCCGTAAGCCCCGTAAGTGCCCCCCACAATGGCGTTCATTGCGACGTATTCGAGGGGGTGGAGAATTGCGAGCGTGAGCGCGGCGCCGCCAAGGTAGGCGCCTATGGCTGTCATGACGGTGGCGGTGACGACCGGCGAGCGGCGCAACCACGGGAGAAACCCCGTTGCGCCTGCGCCGGCGACAACCGCGAGCATGGGTATGACGAAAAGAAGGTGGCGAACGCCATCGTAGAGGGTCGCGCGTTGCAGGATGAGAAAAGCAAGCGGGCAAATCACCGCTGCCCAGATAATGAGAATGGCTCGTTTTTGAGCTAACAGCAGCCAAACCGATCGCAGTCTCCGCTTCGCCCGCCAGCACGTCATTCCTTGAAGAACAAGCCGGCATGCCGCCGCCAGCGCTGCAATGGCGGCGATGGCCAATAAGCCAAGAAATGCCAGCGGCAATCGCGCCAATAACTGGGCGGGAATATATGAGCGGGGCAGCGCGTTGGTTAACATCCGTTCGCCCCAGTGTTGAAA
>CATPCO010000746.1 GCA_955652925.1 uncultured Xanthobacteraceae bacterium
CCGCTTCAACGCCAACAATCCCGGCAATCAGCTGATTTGCGTTGCGATGGTGCAGGATGCATCCGCCTCAGGCGTGGTGGGACTGCGGTCAAAAGGCATCGAAAAGCCGCAGGACCTTGCCGGAAAGCACATCTATGCCCCGGCAGCCGATGCCGGACGCATCCTGTTTCCCATTTTCGCCTCGCTCAACAATATCGACATCGACTCCATCCATTGGAATACGGTGAGCAGCGACCTGCGGGACAGCATGCTGGCACGGCGGGAGGCGGACGCGGTCACGTCAAATATCGTCACCACGGTCATGAACGTGCGCGCAATAGGGCTTGCCGAATCCGAATTGGCGATTTTCTTCTATGCCCGGCACGGCATTGATCTTTACGGAAGCTCCATCGTTACCACGCGCGCGTTTGCCGAAAAGAATCCGGAAGCGGTACGGAAATTCATTTCCGGGCTCGTACACGGGCTCAACACCATGGCCACCGACCTGAATGCGTCCATGGCGTCGCTGAAAGCTTACGACAACCTGTTGAATGACGAGATCGAAAAAGAGCGCATGATCATGTCCATGCGGGACATGTTGATTACGGATCATGTGAGGAAGAATGGTTTCAGCTCCGTCGACATGGAACGTCTTGAGCGGACGCTCAAGCAGGTCGCGCCGATCTTCAAGATTGCCGCTCCTGCGGCTGGCGATGTTTACACGGATCGATATCTGCCACCCGCGAGCGAACGCGTGATCCGGCCGTGGACGCCGCCTGCGAAATAGCGGTCCAGTGACTCCGGCCCAGCTCCGCAAGCAGCTCACGCCATTCGCTTCCACTCTCGCGCTGTTTGTTGTTTGGGAGGCGGCATGCTGGATATTCCGGATTCCCACCTTTATTCTGCCGAAGCCGACGGAATCCCTTGCCGCCCTGGTGGAGAACTGGTCGGGGATATGGCCGAACGCGCTCCACACCTTGCTCACCACCTTGGTCGGGTTTGGTGCCGCGGTGGCCGTCGGCATTATTCTCGGGATCGCAGTCGGCACGTCTGCGCTGATTTACGACGCGGTCAACCCTTTGCTGATTGGGTTCAATGCCATTCCCAAGGTCGCGCTGGTCCCAATCCTGGTGCTCTGGTTCGGAATCGGAACCGTTCCCGCCGTGATCACGGCCTTTCTCACGGCCTTCTTTCCGATTGTCGTGAATGTGGCGACGGGAATTGCGACGCTCGAACCCGAGCTCGCGGATGTGTTGCGCTCACTCGGCGCGACCAAGCTCGACATCGTGCGCAAGGTCGGCATCCCACGCTCGATGCCCTATTTCTTCGCTTCCCTGAAGATCGCGATCGCCTTGGCCTTTGTCGGCGCGGTTGTCTCCGAATCAATCGCATCGAATGTCGGCATCGGATACCTGATGCTTTCGGCGAGTGCCACGTTCCGCATCCCGCTCGTGTTTGCAGGCCTCCTCGTCATCGCATTCATGGGCGTCGTCATGTACATGGGTGCCGCGCGGCTGGAGCGCCGGTTCGCCTCTTGGGCGATGCGCGGCTCGGAAATCGGCGGCTATATGGGAGGCGGGTGATCTCACCCAGCAAGGAAGGAGTGCCCGAAATGTCGGACCTCGATGCGCTGTGCCGCGATCTCGTTACGGCCAATCACATTCTCGCGCGCGAGGGCGTGACGGATGCGCTCGGCCATATCAGCGTGCGTCATCCCGATCGGCCGGACCGATTCTTCCTTTCCTGTTCGCGCAGTCCGGAGCTCGTCAAGCTCGACGATATCATGGAATACGATCTTGACTGCAACCCCGTCGATCAGAGTGGCCGTCCGATGTACGTCGAGCGTCCCATCCACGGCGCGATCTACCAGGCCCGCCCCGACGTCATATCCGTCGTTCACAACCATGCCTACGAAGTCATCCCGTTTGGCCTCACGCGCAAGCCGTTGCGCGCCTGCGTGCATACCGCCTGCGGTGCCGGCACGCATGTTCCGGTCTGGGACAGCCGCACCACCTTCGGGGACACGAGTCTCCTCATCACCAATATGGCAATGGGCAAGGATCTCGCGCGTGGGCTCGGCGAGAATAATGCAGCGCTGATGCGTGGTCACGGCTGCGTCGTGGTTGGCGCCAACATCAGGCAGGCTGTGATGAACGCCATATATTTCAAGGTCAATGCCGGCCTGGTGCTGCAATCCATGCTGATCGGCGACGAGATCACCTATCTGAGCGAGGGCGAGATCGAATTGACCAAGAAGATCGCTTACGCGGAGAACGCGGTGACCCGGATGTGGGATTACTGGTCGAGGCGATGCGGCGACGCAAGATAGATCGGGCGATTGCCGCGCTTATCGGGTTTATCTTCGTAGCGCTGGTCGCCAGTCCGGCGCGGGCGCAGGACTGGCCGCAGCGGCCGGTCAAGATTGTTGTGCCCTATGGGCCCGGCGGGATCAGCGATGTGCTCGCGCGCATGACGGCGGATCGGCTCACCAAAGCGTTCGGGCAGCCGTTCGTGATCGACAACCGCGGCGGGGCAGGAGGGACGATCGGCACCGAATACGCTGCGCGCTCACCGCATGACGGTTACACGCTCTACCTCGCAGGCGGGGCGCAATTTACCGTCAATCCGCTGGTCAAGAATTTATCCTACGATCCGCTCAAGGATTTAACGCCGATCAGCATGATCAGCATCAATGGGATGGCGCTCACGGTGCATCCCAGTCTTGCGGTCCGCTCGGTGCGCGAATTCATCGATTACGTGCGGGCCAATCCGGGAAAGATAAATTACGCGTCGGCCGGGCTGGGGCAGCACAGCCATCTCACACCGGCCGCGTTCGCGGTACGCGAAGGGCTCGACATGGTCGTTGTTCCCTATCAGAGCACGCCCTCAGCCATGGTCGGCCTGGTCTCCGGGCAAGCGCAGGCCTTCTTCGGCAACGTGTCCGATGTTCTGGAGCTCGCGCACAGCGGGAAACTCCGCATGCTTGCGCTTTCAACCGAAAAACGATCGGCGCATTTTCCGGATATTCCGACCGTCGCTGAAACGGTGCCCGGCTTCGTGATGACCGGCTGGATCGGCTATTTCGCGCCCACCGGCACGCCGCCAGCGATCATC
>CATPCO010000747.1 GCA_955652925.1 uncultured Xanthobacteraceae bacterium
ATCGCAACCGCCGACGTGCTCAAGGTTATCAGTAGTTCGCCGGGAGAATTGAAGCCGGTCTTCCACGCGATGCTGGAGAATGCGACTCGTCTTTGCGAAGCCAAATTTGGCGTACTGTTCCCCCGAGCAGGACATCGGAAACACGTGGGTAACCATTCACCGATGTTCCGTAGGATGTTCAACTTAGCTTGGGACTATAGGCCTAGGATGTTCGCGTTTACGGGGAGGCGCCAAACAAGAAGGGGCGGCGCTCTGGTTCAGCCAAGCCGGAGCGCCGCTTACATCGGTTGATCGCGGAGCTCCAATCTATTATGCCATCGTCTCCTGACGATCCCGCATTCTGGCAGGGCCGTGCAGCTGAAGCGCGCGTAGCCGCGAGACAAATGACTGATTCATTGTCTCGTAGAGCAATGCTTATCTTGGCGGCTCGGTACGAGCGTCTCGCAAATCGTATTATAAGAGGCGAAGACATTTTCAGCGGAGCGGGAAAAAGAGAAGAGAAGTCCCATCGTCTGGAGCTGTAGCCTCCCCCCCGTGGAATCCGTTCCTACGACTCTTATGCCCGCATGGGAACTATGCCCGCATGACATCGCGAAAAAGATGCGACCCAATCCCCGACATCGCGAGTGCATCGCGCGATGGGGAAACCGACCGAACAGCATGGGCGCAAAGCGCTGAGAATGAGACGCCGACAAATCTGATCGCCGCTGCGGGAGCTTTATTCCCGAGCAGGAGAATCACCACGTAACGGCGCGCAGCCGTTCGCTAACCGGATGCCCGTCATAGGTGCCATTGTAGTACGGGTAGCTGCGCCAGGACTGGTCTGAACCGTATTGGTAGGCTCAGCCAGACAGTGCAGTCTCTGCGGTGTTGTTTCTGGGCGTGTGAGTGCACTTGCTCCCCTAAATCAAATAACTCGCAGGCTCGTGTCCCAGCTTGGGGTGTGCCCGAGCGCTTTCGCACTAAGCTCGGATGTGAAAAATAGTTCTTTAGCTTTCCAGTTCAAACCTGCTTGGATAAATAAAGCCTCTTTTCATAATGTTGTTTAAGTCGAATTTAGATCCTAATCAGTAAGGTAATTTCAACAAGGCGGGGTCCTCGTCTGAAACACAATGCAAAGGGGGGGTGTCATGGTAAAAAGTTTTGCTACTAAGATGCAAGAGTCGATGCAGGAGCAGCGAGAGGCGCAACTACAGCCATTGTATCTCAAGACAGTAACGTTGGTGGAACGCCTGCATCGGCGGCTCCTCGATGTGATAAAAGACGAATTTGATCGCCGAAATCATATCGATATAAACCCGGTACAGGCGTATTTGCTCTACAACGTTGGTGAACAAGAGATTACGGCCGGAGAGCTGCGCACGCGCGGGTATTATTTCGGCTCGAACGTTTCTTATAACCTGAAGAGGCTTGTTGAATCGGGACACCTCGACTACCAGCGTTCGCTTGTCGATCGACGTTCGGTTCACATTAGGCTGACCAGTAAAGGTCGTGAGGTGCGCGACGTCGTGGCCGCGCTTTATCACAGGCACGTAAATACGGTGGAGCAGGCAGGGGGCATCGACTGCGACGAGTTCGTGACAATGACCAAATCGCTCCACCGTCTGGAACGCTTCTGGACTGATCAAATCCTGTATCGCCTGTAATCACCTAGGTCTAGGTCGGGGAAGGTCTTGGCCTTGGTTGATTTGGGCCGGCCCGGCCAAGGAAACGGTGGGTGCCGCGCCGGCTCGAACGGCCTCGATCAGGTGCAGCCCGCTATGGTCCAGGTCCTCCTAGGCACTTGCAAAGCTAACGTAACCTTCTGCCGCCGCAGCCGAAAACAGCATCGCAGAGTCCGCGCCGAGAGGCGAGCGCGGGCTCGTCCTGCTCCCATCTCGCTGGCCGCACACCCATAACCCCCATTGGGCTATTGGCCTGCGCGGCACGCGATAGGCCCCTGCCATCTCAGCATTATTCAGTGGCCAGCCGTAGCGACCCGACTGGCGGTCTTGCAAAACGGCCGGATGGGGGCGACGACGCGATCTCACCCGGGTGCTAGTTGCTTGAAAGCCGCGCGTGCCGCGCGGGATGAGGCATAGATGTTCAGCTCAATAACACGGCAAGCGTGCTACCAACATGTTTGGTGCCCTTGAGCCGATTATTACCAGCGCAGTTGAGCAGGACCTTCCTGCTACGGTCCCGAGCTTCCAAGACTAGGCGCCTCACATCGTTATCGCGCAATCTAACCGAATCGTGCTATTCGCAGTTTCGGTCATCGCGCGATTCGTCCTTGCGCGATTGTCAAGTCGTCCCGACCGCTGTTACCAACGCGGCGGTCGGGGCGCATTACGCGATATTGCGTGCCTGACTCACGCACCTTTATCCTTTACCGCCTTTACACCGATTCGGATTTGTCCAGCTCCCATCGCGGCCGCCAAAGCAATGCCCGTTATTGCATGCGGAGTTTGCTCGGCGCGAACTGGGTCAGTACTGACTGGCCGCGGTTGCGTAAGGACAGCAGTCCTGGATGTTCGCACGGCGCGCAAAACGGCCCTTTCGATATCATCCCAGCTCAGCAGCTCACTCCACCATGTCGTTACCGTCCGCTCTCGGTCGCCTAAACCAAAATAGGAGTTCCCCCGGCTCTGCCGGGGAGGCAGCAAAAGTTTGACATTTCAGGAAGTCGAATCCACCGGCCCCATTGTTGAAGCCCTGAATCGTGAGCCGCCAAGCACACGACAGGAGCTTCATCGATGGATGATGATGGAGATTAAGGCACACCAAGTGGAAGTTGCAAATAGCAGCTACCGTAGCTTACCGAGCTGCGGCGGTACGGCACTTGGTGAGGCATTCACAGAGTGGAGGGAGGCCTGACTGGAGC
>CATPCO010000748.1 GCA_955652925.1 uncultured Xanthobacteraceae bacterium
GTTCTGCGCAGCCCAGGCCAGAACCTCGTGGTAGCGGTCGAAATCCTCGCGCTTGCCCGCCGTGCATGAGCCGCCATAGGCGATGTCGATCCTGGGCCGATCTTTCAGATCGGGAAGCGCAATGCCGTTGCCGGGGTCGCCCGGCGCCGCGACCATGGGTGCAATGGCAGCGCAGTCAACCTCGATCACATCGCAGTAGGCGGCACCCTCGTCACTGCGCATCCAGGGTTCGAGCTTCACGTCGATGGCTCGCCGCTCGCGCAGGAAGCGAACGGTCTCGGCATCAGGCGCAATGATACCGGTGAAGCCGCCCAGTTCCGCCGTCATGTTGGTCAGCGTCGCGCGTTCATCGGTGGCGAGATCAGCAAGCGCGGAGCCGGTAAACTCGAACACCTTTCCCACGCCGGCGCCCGCCTTGATCGCGGGGAGCGCCAATAGATGCAGCACGATGTCTTTGGCAGTAGTTCCGCGCGGCAACGGACCGTGGAGGTCCACACGCAGCACCGCTGGCACGGTGACGCGGACCGCGCCGGCGACCATGGCATTGGCCATATCGGTCGTCCCGACGCCGAAAGCGAGAGCGCCCACGGCACCGATATGCGGCGTGTGCGAATCGGTCCCGGTGACGAGCTGACCCGGCAGCGCGTAGTGCTCGGTCATAACGGCGTGACAAATCCCTTCCGAGCCCTCGCCTGCGGGCAGATAACCGTGACGCCGCAACCGATAAAGCTCGACGAACGCGCGATGCGCATCCGACAGACTCTTCACCGCGTCCCGCAGCGCAGGCTCCCGGTGGAGCGCGCTGCGATGGGAATAGGAGAGATGATCCTCAAACGCGATGATGCTTGCGGGGTCATGCATCTCTACCGGCCGGCCGAAGGTCCCATGCAGGATCGCAGCGCACATGCCGGTGAAATATTCGTGGATAAAACGCCAGTCGGCGCGCACGAAAGCGCCGGTTCCGGGCTGAAGCGATGAATCGTCGTCCGGCGAGCGCAGTGCGTGGCGCGTCAGGATCTTCTCGAAATAGGTCTGCGGGCGTTGCCCGGTTGGGTCGCGTTCGGACGCGTCGCGCAGATGCGCCCGGCCATATCGCAGCAAACCGCCGCTGCGCAGGATGGCGGCGGTGACGGCATCGCGCGAGGCGACAAGCTCCTCGATGCCGATTGCCTCGCCGCGGCGGATGCGCTCGATCAGCCCGAAATCAGTCGAGGTGAGCAGGCCGAGGTTATCGGCATTCTGGCGGTAGATGCGCTCGAAGCTCTTGGCAATGATCAGACGGATGCCGGCGGCCTTCTCCGCCGCGGGGCTGTGCTCGCGTGAGGAGCCCTTGCCGTAGCGGTTGCCGGCCACGGTGACGGCGAAGCCGCCGTTGCGCACCGCATCGACACCGATCGGGCGCGCGTCCTGAGCGTTGAATCCGGTATAGGGATAGCGAGCAAGACGGTCGTCATAATAGAGGCAAGCTGCGACCGGGGTGATTTCGTCGGTCGATACGTCATCGCGCAGCGGACCTGCCTGGGCAAGATCGAGGTCGGCACCGGTAAGCTGCGCATCGATCCGGCGCGGATCAGCGCACAGAAACAGAATGCGGCCGTCGATGTTCATTGCTTGAGACGATAGCCGGTTTTGAAGATCCACCATATCGCCCCGAGACAAGCCGAAAGGAATACTCCTACCATCGCAAGGCTGACGGCCACGTTCACATCGGCGACCTCGAAGAAGCTCCAGCGGAACCCGCTGACGAGATACACGACCGGATTGAACAGCGTCACGGTCTGCCAGGCCGGGGGAAGCACGCTGATGGAGTAGAAGCTGCCGCCGAGAAACGTAAGCGGCGTAATGACCAGGAGCGGCACGATTTGCAACCGCTCGAAGCCATCGGCGACGATGCCGATAATGAAGCCGAGCAGGCTGAACGTCACGGCCGTGAGCAGCAGGAAGGCAATCATCCAGAACGGATGCGCGATGCGCAGCGGGACGAACAAGCCGGCCGTGAGCAGGATGATCAGCCCCAGGATGATCGACTTGGTCGCGGCCGCGCCGACATAGCCTAGCACGATCTCCAGGTACGAGACGGGCGCGGAGAGAATCTCGTAAATAGTCCCGGTGAAGCGCGGAAAGTAGATCCCGAACGATGCGTTCATGACGCTCTGGGTGAGCAAGGTCAGCATGATCAATCCGGGAACGATGAACGCGCCGTAGCGCACGCCCTCGATCTCGGTGATGCGCGAGCCGATGGCAGCCCCGAACACCACGAAATAAAGCGAGGTCGAGATCACCGGCGCCACGATGCTCTGCAGCAGCGTGCGCCCGGTTCTTGCCATCTCAAAGCTATAGATCGCGCGCACCGCGTGGACGTTCATGGCCATCATGGCTTCACCAGATCAACAAAGATGTCCTCCAGCGAGCTTTGCCTGGTCTCGAGGTCGCGAAACCTGATGCCGGCATCGCGCAGATCCGCCAGCAGGGCGGTGATGCCGGTGCGTTCTCCTTGCGTGTCGTAGTTGTAAACCAGCGAGCCGCCACCGTCGTTCAACACGAGGCGATGCGCGGCGAGCTTGCCGGGCACGGCGTCGAGCTTTCTCGGCAGGTGGATGATCAGCTGCTTCTTGCCGAGCTTGCGCATGAGCTCGGTCTTGTCCTCGACCAGGATGAGATCGCCGTGATTGATGACGCCGATCCGGTCGGCCATGTCCTCGGCTTCCTCGATGTAGTGGGTGGTCAGGATGATCGTCACGCCGGAAGCGCGCAGCGAGCGCACGAGCTGCCACATGTCCTGGCGCAGCCGCACATCGACGCCCGCGGTCGGCTCATCGAGAAACAGAACTTGCGGCTCGTGGGCGAGCGCCTTGGCGATCAGGAGGCGGCGTTTCATGCCGCCTGAGAGCGTCATGATCTTGCTGTCCTTCCTGTCCCAGAGCGAAAGTTGCTTGAGCACCCTGGCGATATGACCAGAATCAGGCGCCTTGCCGAACAGTCCGCGGCTGAAGCTCGTGGTGCCCCAAACGCTCTCGAATGCGTCCGTGTGGAGCTCCTGCGGCACCAGGCCGATCATGGAACGGGCGGCGCGATAGTCCGCGATGATGTCGTGCCCGCAGACCGAAACACGGCCTGCGGATGGCGTAACGATCCCGCAGATGATGTTGATCAGCGTGGTCTTGCCGGCCCCGTTGGGACCGAGCAGCGCAAATATTTCGCCCCGCCGGATTTCCAGATTGACGCGCTTGAGCGCCTCAAAGCCAGTGGCATAGGTCTTGGAAAGGCTTGCAACGGAAACGGCAGGGTGCATGCACATGGCGATAGCCGATGCATGCGCGCGCGGCTAGACTGGCGCCCATGATCAAGAAGTTCCACGTGCTCTATGTCGGCCAGATCGAGCTCGACAATGTCGGGCTTGCCGGCACGCCGGCGAACGACCGGCGCTATTCCAATGGCCGCCTGTCCGAGGTGTTCGCGACCGCGCGGGACATCGCCCGCACGATGGATGCGCTCGGCTATGACGCGTTGTGGACGGCCGAGCATCATTTCCAGCGCGAGGGCTACGAATGCTTTCCCAACCTGATCCAGCTCGGACTGTGGCTTGCCACCCAGACCGAGCGGCTCAAGTTCGGCTGTGCCTTCAATATTCTGCCGATGTGGCATCCCA
>CATPCO010000749.1 GCA_955652925.1 uncultured Xanthobacteraceae bacterium
CTACTTCCTAAACGACATCACGCAGGTGATTGCCCATAAAATCAAGAACAGGCTGATCACGACGGCGAGGCCGATTTCCAGCGGGCTCATGCCATATGCCTGTAAAAGAGAGCCTTGGCCCTCCCCAGGACCAAGGCTCCCCCTCTGGAACACATCGCTACATCACGGGGGCGCTCGCCCGTAATAGGGGCGAATCGGGCGAACAATCGTATTTATGGTTTGTTTATATCCGGGATCAAATTAAATCGCAGGTTGTCCCCGATAATCCCGTCAAAACAGGCTGAAACAGCCAAGAAAAGCAAGACCCCGACCGCGTGCGGAATGGCGGTCGGGGCTGAGCGGCAGTGAGTATCGGGGTTTCCAAACCCGATGCAGCATAACTAGCGCGTAAAAATTACCGACCAACGAATTAGGACACTCAAATTTTCAAATTAGGACAAAAGGCTAGGAATTAGGACAGGGGCCAAAAGAACATCTTGCAAACGGAGAACAAACAGGGTACATTGCTCCGGCTGCTTGAAGGCAGATTTGTCCGCCCTCCGATTCCCCGTCATAAGGAGCAAAAGCAATGGCCACTGCACTGCGCATCGTCGAAGGTTTTTCCATGGATAAGTCCAAAGCGCTTGATGCCGCGCTCTCCCAGATCGAGCGCAATTTCGGCAAGGGCTCCATCATGCGCCTGGGCAAGAACAACAAGGCCATGGACGTGGAAACCGTCTCGACCGGCTCGCTTGGCCTCGATATTGCGCTCGGAATTGGCGGCCTGCCGCGCGGCCGGGTGGTCGAAATCTACGGCCCGGAGTCTTCGGGCAAAACCACGCTGGCGCTCCATTGTGTGGCGGAAGCCCAAAAGAAAGGCGGTATCTGTGCTTTCATCGACGCCGAGCACGCGCTCGATCCCATCTATGCCAGAAAGCTTGGCGTGAATGTCGACGACCTGTTGATCTCGCAACCCGACGCCGGCGAGCAGGCGCTCGAAATCGCCGATACCTTGGTGCGTTCGGGAGCGGTCGACGTCCTGGTCATCGATTCGGTTGCGGCTCTCGTCCCGCGTGCCGAGCTTGACGGCGAGATGGGCGACAGCCTGCCCGGGCTGCAGGCCCGCCTGATGAGCCAGGCCTTGCGCAAGCTCACCGCCTCCATCAATCGCTCCAATACCATGGTGATTTTCATCAACCAGATCCGCATGAAGATCGGGGTGATGTACGGTTCACCGGAGACGACGACAGGCGGCCATGCGCTCAAATTCTATGCCTCGGTGCGCCTCGACATCCGCAGAGTAGGCGCGATCAAGGACCGTGACGAAGTGGTGGGCAACCAGACGCGCGTGAAGGTGGTCAAGAACAAGCTCGCGCCGCCGTTCAAGCAGGTCGAGTTCGACATCATGTATGGCGAAGGTATCTCGAAATCAGGCGAGCTCGTGGACCTCGGGCTCAAGGCCGGAGTGGTGGAGAAGTCCGGGGCCTGGTTCTCCTATGACAACCAGCGCATCGGCCAGGGCCGCGAGAACGTGAAGCTGTTCCTCAAGGCCAATCCCGATATCGCCGGCAAGATCGAGGCCGCGATCCGGCAGAACGCGGGCTTGATCGGCGATAAGATCCTTCTGGGCGAAGACGATGTGGAAGATGATGACGCCGCGGAAGGGTGAGGCTGGTTTTAAGCTGTAGCCCGGGTTGAGCGTAAGCGAAACCCGGGGCCACTCGCCGATCTATCCCGGATTTCGCTGCGCTCAATCCGGGCTACAGGGTGCGGTCTAATCTCCGCCTGCTTCCGAGAAGACTCCGGCGCGCCTCGGCAATGACCCGCGGGAGCGCTGCCTCGTTTGCGGGTGCCATGACGTGGACGCCCGCGATTTCGGGGATGTGCGCAAGCTCGCCGATCAGCTCGACGCAGATGCGCTCGCCCTCCAATGCCGGATCGGCGGCGCTTTCGAGGCGCTGCACATGCTCCTCGGGAATAATGGTTCCGTAGAGGTGCTTTTGCATCCAGCGCGCGGACTTTGCCGAGCGCAACGGGGCCACTCCAATGAGCAGGAAAAAGCCGCGCAGCGCCTCTTGCTCCCTGATGCGTTGCGCATAGCGGCGCACGATCTCCCGATCCATGCAGAATTGCGTCTGCGCAAACTGCGCCCCCGCGCCGGCTTTTGCCGCAAGCCTGTCCGCTCGCCATCCCGGTGGCGGATCGATGGGCACGTCAGCAGCGCCAATAAAGAAATGCGCGCGGCCCGCGACCTTGCGCCCCGTGGGAAGCTCGCCCTTGTCGCGCATATCCCGCGCAATGCGCGTCAAGGCTGCTGAGTCGAGATCAAACACCGCTTTGGTCTCGGGCTGGTCGCCAGCCTTGGGATCATCGCCGGTGAGGCACAAAATATTGCGGATGCCACAGGCCGCCGCCCCCATGAGCTCGCCCTCCAGTGCTATCCGGTTGCGATCGCGGCAGGTGAACTGGAGCACGGGTTCGAGCCCCTCCCGCGCGAGCATAGCGGCCGCAAGCGGGGCCGACAAATGGGCACGCGCGCTCGCCCCGTCGGTGACATTGATGGCATCGGCGAGCCCGCGCAGCGGCAGCGCTCTTGCGAGGAGATCATCGGCGCGAAAGGAGACCGGCGGGGTGACCTCGGCGGTGATGACGAATTGCCCTGCGCGCAATTTCTCTTCAAGACGCAGAGCGGCCGGGCTTAGGCTCATGCAGGGGTCCCTTCTGGGGCGCCGCCGCGCCGATTGCGCGTAGCGAGCTGGGCGGGAAATCTATATATCCGAAGCCGACATGAGCGGCGTCAACGAAATCCGATCGAGCTTTCTCGATTATTTTGCGCGCAATGGGCACGCCGTCGTGCCCTCGTCTCCGCTCGTGCCCCGCAATGATCCCACATTGATGTTCACCAATGCGGGAATGGTGCAGTTCAAGAACGTCTTTACCGGGCTCGAAAAGCGTCCCTATTCGCGCGCGGCGACCGCGCAAAAATGCGTGCGCGCGGGCGGCAAGCACAATGACCTCGACAACGTGGGCTACACCGCGCGCCATCACACCTTCTTCGAGATGCTCGGCAACTTTTCGTTCGGCGATTACTTCAAGGATCGGGCCATCGAGCTTGCCTGGGATCTGGTCACGCGCGAGTTTGGATTGCCTGCCGACCGCCTGCTGGTGACGGTCTTCATCGATGACGATGAGGCATTCGATCTGTGGAAGCGCATCGCAGGGTTGCCCGAGAGCAAGATCGTGCGCATCGCCGGGCCGGATAACTTCTGGCAGATGGGGGACGTTGGCCCGTGCGGGCCTTGCTCGGAGGTCTTCTACGATCACGGGCCCCATATTCCGGGCGGACCGCCCGGCTCGGCCGATGCCGAAGGCGACCGCTTCATCGAAATCTGGAACCTCGTCTTCATGCAGTTCGAGCAGCGCGCGGACGGCACCCGCGTCGCGCTGCCGCGGCCCTCGATCGATACCGGCATGGGACTCGAGCGCATTGCCGCCGTCATGCAGGGGACGCACGACGATTACAAGATCGATCTGTTCGGGGCGATCATTTCCCATGTCGCCGACCTCACGGGCGTTGAGCCTGAAAACGGCCGCGGCGTTTCCCATCGCGTCATCGCCGATCACCTGCGGGCGTCGTCCTTTCTGATCGCCGACGGCGTGCTGCCTTCGAACGAGGGACGCGGCTACGTGCTCCGGCGCATCATGCGCCGCGCCATGCGCCATGCGCAGCTCCTGGGCGCCGACAGCCCGCTGATGTGGCGGCTCGTTCCCACGTTGGTGCGCGAAATGGGTCAGGCTTATCCCGAGCTCTCGCGTGCCGAGCCTCTGATTACCGAAACGCTGCGCTTCGAGGAGAGCCGTTTTCGCAAGACGCTGGAGCGCGGGCTTTCCATTCTGGAAGAGGAGACGCGCAATCTCAAACCAGGTGACAGGCTCAAGGGAGAGACCGCGTTCACGCTGTATGACACCTATGGCTTCCCCCTTGACCTCACCCAGGATGCGCTCAAGCCGCGCGGTATGGGCGTGGACACCGAAGGCTTTGCCGCGGCCATGGAGCGCCAACGCGAGAAAGCGCGCGCATCCTGGGCGGGCTCGGGGGAGGCAGCGACCGAAGCGTTATGGTTCGCGCTACGCGAGAAAGTGGGAGCCACCGAGTTCCTGGGCTACGAGACCGAACGCGCCGAGGGGGTCGTGGCGGCGCTGGTGCAGGACGGCAAGGAGGTTTCCAAGCTCAAGGCCGGTGATACCGCCGCGATTATCCTCAATCAGAC
>CATPCO010000750.1 GCA_955652925.1 uncultured Xanthobacteraceae bacterium
AAACAGCGAAGGCCCTCAGCCTCTCGATCCCGCAATCGGTCATGCTGCGTGCCGATCAAGTGATAGAGTGAACCGGTGCGGCGGTCCTTGAGATCAGGGGGTAACCTTCGCGCTGGCTTTTGGAGCTGTCTTACAGGATTACATGAGCACGAAGGTGAAGACCCACACGTGATCAGCCGTCGTGAAATCGTTCTTGGGGGAACCGCCGCCGCAGCCATTATCGAGCTTGCGATCCTTCCGAACTGGGCTCTGGCTCAGGTTGCTTCACTGGGCAAATTCGAGATCGTCAAGTCAGATAAGGAATGGCGTCGTGAGTTTACCTCCGAGCAGTACGCCGTGCTCCGTCGCCGCGAGACCGAACGCCCCTGGACGAGCCCGTTCAATAAGGAATACCGGCCGGGCGCCTATCTATGCGCTGGGTCCGGTTTGCCGTTGTTCTCCTCAAGCACTAAGTTCGAAAGTGGGACTGGTTGGCCGAGTTTCTGGGCCCCGATCGACGGGGCAATGGAAACATCGGAGGACCGCAGCTTCTTTTTCTTGGACGAGGTGATCGAATGACGATGTCGTTTGCTGCACTGCATGAGTCAGCAATTGATGTGGCACATCGCGTCAGCGCTTCATGCTTCGCGCTATGGTCGATTCTGGAGAACCCCGGACCTAGCCGCCCAGCGCCGCGGGATGGCTTGGGGGCGAAGGACCGGAGCTGAAGTAGTGGCCGGTCACGGCTTCCACAGCGCCGTCAGCACAATTGCGGCGGCGAGCCCAATGATGAGGCCACCGAGCAGTATCCGCAGCCGCCAGTCCATGCGCCACTATGGCGCCTGTAGCCGGTGATTTCTACCGGTCACCGCGGTCCCCGGCGCTCCGACGGCCTGCACGCGCGCTCTGGACCCGAAATAGTCGCAAAAAGTCTGGAGCTTAAAAATCTCCGATGACGATTTGAGCCCGGCGCTTACTTGAGCGCAGTCGAGACGCTTGTGAACGTCGTATTCAAACTCGTCCCAAGTGCGGCCACGGCCGCGATAATAGCAATCGAGATGCCAGCGGCGATAAGACCATATTCGATGGCCGTTGCAGCAGATTCGTCCCGAAAAAATCTTGTAACCAGAATGCCCATAGCCGCGCCTCTTTGATTGTGCCTCGCGAGGGCATTCCTACATCGCAGCCCCTGCAAATCTGCCAACAGAAAGCATAAACGAAGGCGAAATTCACTCCAGTAATTGAACAAACCGGTCAAATCCCTCTTGAAGTTTTCGGCGCTAAACCAATCGTCCTTCATTAGGCGGACCTGAACGTTCTGCGACCCTGATCGGCAAGATCAGTCCCGATCGGGGCCGCAGCGTTTGCATGGCGCAGTCAGTGGGACAAGCTGTCCGAGTTTTCGCGGACGCCGGGCGCCGGAGGTGCGAGGTGCTCGGGGAGCGTAACGCTTCGCTACAGCGTATGTGATTGCTCGGTCGGGTGCTGGAAGGGGGCGCCCCCCGCCTTGCCCAAGTGGTTTACAGCGGAGCCGGGCATGTACGCGCCGGTAGCCATTTCTGCGCCCCGCGGTCGCTGTGCCGTGATTTTGCCGGGAAGGGGGTAACAGTGCCGGACTTGTTTGTTGACCTCCCTTTGACTGAGCCCTCGCGGTCCCATAGCTGCGGGGGCTTTCTTCTAACGGCTAGTTTTCTAGCGGGCGTATTTTAACGGTCCCGCCGATAGCGCCGCTGCGGCTGTCCTGCATAACCGTTCGCAGAGAACGGATTTTGAGTGCAAAAACCGGCGTTACCGGAACGCGATGCCTGGCATTGCTCGAACGAATAGAAGCCGCAATTCGTTGTGTTATTACGACACCACGTGCCATCGGCGTGCGCGCCAATACTCGACAGCAGCAAACCGGCAAAGGTGACTGCAGCGATCGGAATCGCGCGCATTGCATACCTCAAGCTCGCCCGCGCGCCCTCGGCAACAGGAACGCGCATGGGTCCCTGTTTGTTGCCTTAGGGTCAGGCGGGACAGAAGAACAGGCTTTCCTGTGTTGGTTCTCTTTGGCTCCCCCGCAGGATGACCCTACAGCCCGCCTGACGCGGCCGAAGTCTGCATCTCTATTGATTCGATTTGGGGCCAATGTACTCTGATAGAGAGCCTATGGTCCCACGGAATGCCCTATCGAGGGGGAACATGGGTATCTTTGTTGGAGCCCCGGTCGTCCCTAACGAGCAGCGGCCGGGGCTTTTCTGTTTCCTATACCCGGTGCTGTTCTCGGCGCAGTTTTGCTTCCTGGCACAGCCGATCCAACTCGGAACAAGTCCAGTCGTTAGCGAAGACGTGAGGCACTTGTGTAAATCGGCCTTGGGCCAAAAGAGCCCGCTCGATTGACCACCAACCGTTGTGTTCGCCTGAGCGTGCCAGCTTGCGAGCTTCGCTTTCAATGCGAGCGCGTTCTTCGAACACCCCGGGTCTCATCGGTCACTTGCCCTGGAAGGCATCGCCCCCCGAACTGCACGGTACAAGACTGGCCCCACCCTTTCCTGCCCTGATTTGGGACAGCGGCAGCGCCCCCGTGGCTCATTAGCTCATGGCCGGCATCATCGTTTCGGCGATGCTTCCCGGCGCCGGCGGTTACGAGCTGAAGCGAGACGACGGCACAAGCGCGGCCGAGCAACTTGCGCGCCTCGTCCCGAAAGGCGCGGCGTCACTGCGTTCACGTCCATTTCCTCTGGATTGATCCGCGATCCGGCGAACGGCGAAAAGCCTACGGTGTTCACTTGTGCGGACGATAAGGCCGCGCGCTCGACCGTGATCGCCCTGGCCAAGGAGATCGGCTTCGAGGGCGTGGATGCCGGCCATCTTGACGCTTCACGCAACATCGAGAACCTCGGCCTGCTCGTGGGACAGCTTGCCTACGGATCAGGCTTCGGAAACCGCGTCACACTGCGCGCTTATGTAGCGTCGTGAGCTGTTCGACGGAACGCCCAGGAAAAGGATCAACTGTACCGAAACGGAGAAGCAATCTATGCCCGCCTATCTCGTTTATATTTGCCAGAGTGTAAGCGATCGGAAGGAACTGGAGACATATTGGAAAGATATGCCTCGTACTTTCATGGGGTTCGACGTCAAGCTCCACACAGTGTACCGGCCATTCGAGCTCCTCGAGGGTGAAGGAGCGGTTGAAGGAGTCGTGGTCGCGGAGTTCCCTTCGATGGAGGAGGCCAAGAGGTGGTATGACAGCCCAGGATACGTCGCGGTGCGCCAGCACCGTATGCGAGGCGCAAAGTATCTTGGCTTGCTTGTCGATGGGGGAGTCACGGAAAGTATCGATGAGCGGATGCCTCAAACAAGGCGGAAGTCCTAACCCGGATTTCTCACACAACAAAGTGCATCGGGGCGACGAATCAGCGAAAGTTGTTGTGCCACAACGCTTTCCGTTGATTCGAGGAGCGCCCCGATGCAAGCAGACTGTAGCGCAGATTTGTTCGGATTTGCACCCGTCGAA
>CATPCO010000751.1 GCA_955652925.1 uncultured Xanthobacteraceae bacterium
ATCGACTGCAGATCTGCTGCCACCGGCTTGCGTGCTTTCCAGGGCACGTAGTTCAGCGAAGCCCGTACCAGATGCACGATGCAGAGCTGCACTTCGGTCCGCGGATACACCGCCTCGATCGCTTCCGGAAATCCCTTCAGCCCATCCACGCAGGCAATGAAAATATCCTTCACCCCGCGATTCTGTAACTCCGTGAGCACTTGCAGCCAGACCTTCGCGCCTTCTTGCTGCGCCACCCACAGACCCAGCACTTCCATCTCGCCCTCCAGGTTCACGCCCAGCACCACATAGATCGCCTTGTTCTGGACGTGGCCTCCATCGCGCACCTTCAACATCAACGCGTCCAGGTACACAATGGGATATAGCTCTTCCAGCGGCCGCCCTTGCCACTGCTTCACTTCCTCGATCACGGAAGCGGTTACGTTGGAGATCAGCGTCGGCGAGACTTCGATGTGGTACATCTCCTCCAGGTGCCCCTGGATCTCTCGCGTCGTCATCCCCCGCGCGTACATCGAGATGATCTTGTCATCAAAGCCCGTCCAGCGGGTCTGGCCCTTGGCTACGATCTTGGGATCGAATGTCGCCTTGCGGTCACGCGGAGTTTCCAACTCCAGCTCGCCGAACTCACCCTTCAACGTCTTGGGGCTTTTCCCGTTCCGCGTGTTGCCCCGGTGGTGGCCCGCCGGATCGTGCTTCTCATAGCCAAGATGATCGGTCATCTCGGCGGCCAAGGCTCGCTCCAGTATGGCTTTGGTCAGTTCCTTGAGCAAACCATTCTCCCCGATGATATCCTCGGGTTTCTTGTAGTTTGTCAGCAGTTGGTCGATTAACTTCGGGTCGATGGTCATGGGTCTCCTATTCTCAACTTTCCCATGACCGTTTACACAGTTCTATTTACACCCTCCCCTAGCCAGCTCTCCTTCACATCTTTGGACGCATCCCCCGGTTTTCTGTCCGTCGATCTCACGCCGAACAATTCCGCGAAGGACAGTCAGGGTTTGTAGAGCATCTCAAGCGCTACTGACGTGACACTTTACTTTCCCAAAGTTCGCCTGCAGCGTCCGTCTCGTCCCCTGGTACGCCACCGCACAGTGTCTGGCAGTGAGCGGTGAAACCCTTAGTGGCTATGGTATAAGCAGCCCTACGAGGAACTGGGGTCGATCTACAGACCGAACCTATGAAAAATCGTGAGAAGTAGATGGAACTGGTGAGCAAGCCTCGGGAACAAGATCCCGAAAATATCGAACTGACGGCGGAGATCTTGGCAAAGTTAGCGGCGTGTATCCGTCCAGCTCTTATCCGGTGCGCCTGATAGCAACAATACATTCTCAAATAGCTGAACAAAGACGGGAATCAACAGAGTTAACAGGTCTCGGTTGACTTCTATAGACACTTACCTTCCTTCAGCTATGCTTTCCGGGTTGTGATTGTGCGGTGGGCGCAATTGCAGCGTCGTACTCGGCAGGCCGCTTACGCCGCGAAGGGAATGGAGGAGGAACCCAATTGAGTGAAGCCATGTGGAAAAAGGAGGACGGCATAGGCACGCAGCCGATGCCAACCTGGGCGACGTATGCCGATGCGATGAACAAGTTCAGTAGGTCTGCCACAGCTTTCATGGAACACGTGCATCTCTTAACTGAGGCTCGGACTGCGTATCAGGAAGCCATGGCGGTTGGTACGGCGCTACGCAATAGGTTGGACGCTGGCGAGCAGACCCTACGATCCCTGATGACCCAGCTAGAGCAAGTGGTCAACGACCACTTGGGCGAGCCAGTACTCGACAGGAAAAAACCGGAACTGGTGAGAGTCGAATCGACTAGGGCGAACAACGAAAGCACGGGCTCTGGCAGGATGTTTCCATGAAAAAAATTGGAGCCTTCCATTCCTAAGCCGGCGGAGCCGGCACCAGGTGGGGACACGGACGTCAGCCCTAGTTCTTCATCGATAAAGTAAGACATAGTAATGCAGGCATTTGCCGTCGTCTGGCCGCAAGTAGGTCTTGCCCATCTCCTTGTGGTGCCACGGCTGATAGGTCGGGCAGGGCTCCACCGCCGAGAAGATCGCGACCAGCCCGGGGTGCTGCCCTCGCTTGGCCAGCACCGCGTGGACCCCACTCCCCTTTGCGCACATTCTTCTTGCGCAGGGGTTCGATCGCGATGCCGTTCTCGGCTGCTAGTCGCTCTGCGATCGTGGCTGCCAGAGTGGCCTGCGGAACTTGTGAATTAGGGGTGATTAGACGGTTGTCCACTCCGCTATTCAACAAACAACCCTCACTTGAGCAGGATGCCAACGATCGAGGCCGACATCAGGTTGGCCATCGTGCCGGCGATCATGGCACGGAAGCCGAGCTTGGCCAATTCGCCGCGCTTGTTGGGAGCTAGCGCGCTGATGCCGCCAATCTGAATACCAATGGAACTAAAGTTGGCGAAGCCGCATAGCGCGAACGTGGCGATGGCGAAGGAGCGGGGATCGAGTGAGGCTTTCTGCGCACCCAGCATGGAGTACGCAACCAGTTCGTTGATCACCATGCGCGTCCCGAGCAGATTGCCAACCGCTCCGCAGTCTCTCCACGGAATGCCGATCACGAAGGCAATCGGAGCAAAGATCGCCCCGAAGACCCGTTCCAGGCTGGACGGAAACCAGCTAAACACGTGGTTGTGTATCCCGCCGAAAATACCATTCACC
>CATPCO010000752.1 GCA_955652925.1 uncultured Xanthobacteraceae bacterium
GGCGATAATGGCGATCAACGCCATGCAGAAAGAGAATGGGTTTTTCCCCGGCGGCCGCCGTGGGAGACGCAGACGTCTTGTTCTTTTGGTTTCTCAGAATGGCGTCGTTCATAGCTGTTGCGTCCGCACGCACTAGGAACGCGGACAGTGGCCGGCGCGGCGTGCCCACGTGGGTATGTGAGGACGTGCGCGCAGAGCGTCGTGAAGCTTTGGCACTCTCAGCAACGCTTTCTATGCCGCGCTTTCGCGTACCCGATGCGCATGGTCTCACTCATAGCGCAGTGCCTCGACCGGATCGAGGCGTGCTGCCCGCCACGCCGGGTAGAGCGTGGCCAGCAACGACAATGCGAGTGCCATCACGACCACCGCGGCCGTCTCGCCGCCATCGACATCGGCGGGCAGTTTCGAAAGAAAGTAGAGTTCGGGCGAGAACAGCTCCGTGTTTGTGACCCAGGATACGAAGCGCCGGATGGACTCGATATTGAGGCAGATAACCAGCGCCAGGATGAAGCCCACAAGGGTGCCGACGATCCCGACCGAGGCGCCCGTGACCATGAACACCCGCATGATTGCGCCCTGGGTCACGCCCATGGTGCGCAGGATGCCGATATCGCGGCCTTTGTCTTTGACCAGCATGATCAGGCCGGAGGTGATATTGAAGGCAGCAACGATCACTATGATGGTCAGGATCATGAACATCACGTTGCGTTCGACCTGCAGCGCGCTGAAGAAAGTCGCGTTACGCTGGCGCCAGTCGACCATGTAAATCGGCCGCCCCGCGGCATCGGACACGAGCCTGCGGTAATGCTCAATCCGGTCAGGGTTATCCGTATAGACCTCGATTGCGGTAACGTCGCCCGCCCGATTGAAATAGGCCTGCGACTCTACCAAGGGCATGAAGACAAAAGCCGCGTCATATTCCGACATGCCTACCTCAAAGACGGCGGCGACCTTGTAGGTTTTTATGCGCGGCGTTGTTCCCATCGGCGTCACTGCTCCGCGCGGAGCAACTAGCGTCACGCTGTCGCCCGCACGCAACGAGAGCTGATCGGCGAGGCGCCGGCCAATCGCCACGCCCTGGCCTTCGTCGAAGCCATCGAGCGTGCCTTGGCGAATATTGTTTGCAACGGAAGGCAGCTTGCCCAGGTCGGCAGCCAAAACACCCCGCAGAAGCACGCCGGCCGCACTGAACGGCGAGGACGCAAGGGCCTGGCCTTCGACAATCGGCGCGGCGAGCCTGATGCCTTCAACCTTGCCGACCCGATCAGCGACTTCGCGCCAGTCAGTGAGCGGCGATTCCAGCGGCTGGATCAAAAGATGCCCGTTGAGCCCCAGGATTTTGTCGAGCAGTTCCTTGCGGAACCCGTTCATCACCGCCATGACAATGATGAGCGTTGCTACCCCGAGCATGATTCCGAGGAAGGAGAAACCGGCATTGACCGAAATGAATCCCTCCTGCCGCCGCGCCCGCAAATACCGCAGCGACAGCAGCCACTCGAAGGGAGCGAAGGGGTGGACGTCGGTCGGGGCCGTCATTGGTCAGAGGGCAATAGCGAATAGCGAATAGGTCGCGTGCTCAGGATCGGTATCATATGATTCTGGCCCTTTCTTGTAGATTGCGCTCCGGCCGTATTTATTATTCGCCATTCTCTATTCGCCCTGCCCCAGCCGGGCAATCGCGTCCCCCGCGGTCATCAGCTCTCGGCTCCCGTCGGCACGCTGCTTGAGCTCGATTTTGCCTTCCGCAAGCCCGCGCGGGCCGACCATGATCTGCCATGGAACCCCGATGAGATCGGCGGCCGCGAATTTCGCTCCCGGCCGTTGATCGAGATCGTCATAGAGCACTTCGACATCGTTGCGGATCAGGGCCTGATAGAGCTGCTCGCAAGCCGCATCGGTATCGGCGCCTCCCTGTTTGAGATTGAGGATCGCGACCTTGAATGGCGCTACCGGCTCCGGCCACTTGATGCCCGCTTCGTCATGGAACGCTTCAATAATGGCGCCAACAAGCCTGCTCGGCCCGATGCCGTAGGATCCCATGTGAACGGGACGCTCGCTGCCGTCCGGTCCTGCCACGACCGCTTTCATCGGCTCGGAATATTTCGTGCCGAAATAGAAAATGTGTCCGACTTCGATGCCGCGCGCCGAAAGGCGCTTTTCTGCCGGCAATTTTTCGAATCCCGCCGCATCGTGTTTCTCGGACGTCGCTGCATAAAGCGACGTCCATTGCTCTACGATCTTCTCAAGCGCCGAGACATCGTCGAAATTAATGTCCTCTCCGGGTACGCAAAAATCGAGATAGTCGCGATGACAATAGACCTCGCTTTCTCCAGTGGAAGCAAGAATGATGAACTCGTGGGAATTCCCGCCAATGGGCCCGCTTTCGGCAACCATCGGAATGGATTTGAGCCCCAGCCGCGCGAACGTGCGCAGGTAGGCCACGAACATCTTGTTGTAGGAGTGCCTCGCGCCAGCAAAATCCAGATCGAAGGAATAGGCATCTTTCATCAGGAACTCGCGTGCGCGCATCACACCGAAGCGCGGCCGCACTTCGTCGCGGAACTTCCATTGGATGTGATAGAGATTGAGCGGTAGGTCTTTGTATGAGCGCACATAGGCGCGAAAGATTTCGGTTATCATCTCCTCGTTGGTGGGCCCATAAAGGATGTCGCGCTCATGGCGATCCTTGATGCGGAGCATCTCCTTGCCATAGTCGTCGTAGCGTCCGCTTTCGCGCCAGAGCTCCGCCGGCTGCACGGTCGGCATCAGCATTTCCAATGCGCCAGCACGATCCTGCTCCTCGCGCACGATCCGGCAGACTTTGCGCAACACCCGCAGACCCAGAGGGAGGAAGGCATAAATCCCGGCCGCCTGCTGGCGAATGAGCCCGGCGCGCAGCATCAACCGATGCGAGACGATCTCGGCCTCCTTCGGCGTCTCGCGCAGAATAGGTAGGAAATATCGCGATAACCGCATCAGCAAGCTCTATCAATTGTGTTCCACGAAAAAGCAAGCGCAATCAAGCCGTTGAACCCGCACGCGCCGCTGCTCCGCCTGATAATGCACTGCAAAATGGGGCAAAATAACCGGCGGGCGCAAGCGCGCGAAACCCTCGCGGATGGCCCGGATTGGTGACAAACGAGCCCGGATCGGATACCTTCCTGCGACTGCAGGAACAAGGGTGAAGCGCGAAGTCCGCCTGCGCGGCGGGTCTTCGCAGGAAACAAGTCCCGGAGCAGAGGGATACGCCGGGCAAGCCGGCGCAAACCGGAGCGTCTCGTCACGAACCAGTAAGCGAGACGTCAGCGTAATATAGTGTACAGTAGCTTTGCGTTTTTGGAGCAGGGTTCGGCCCTGCTCAATTTTTATCAGTCGGGCATGCCGAGCAAGGCGGTTAGATCGCGGATATTGATCAGGCGGTAGGCATAAACGACATACCACACCGCAAAGACAGCCCCCGCGACTACCGTTGTCCACGCGAGCTTGCGTCCAAGCCCCGGCACGGCTGGGGCGCCTGGATCGGTACCTTCTGCAAAACTGCCGCTCTCTTCCTGACTGCGGATGCCCCACGGCAAAACTGCGAACAGAACGATCCACCAGATTAGAAAATAAATTGCGATCGCAGTCGCCAATGACATCGATTCATTACCGCGGACAGATCAAAGCATCCAATTAAGGTAAAGACCAGATCGAATCAGCCCATGTGTATCGCAAAATGCCCGCCAGTGTTATGAACGTAAGCAGGTATGTTGGAGAAAGGGCCATGACCATGGGAGTGTTCACGTTGCGTCGTTTTGCTGTACTGACGTTCACCTCTGTTTGCTTAGGATTAGGATTCGGCGCGGCTCCTGCCGCGGCTGGCTGCGGATACGGATACGGCTGCTACGCTCCGGCGCCCGTCATCGTGCAGCCGTCCTGCTCCTGCTGCGGTTGCGGCGCGTCCTACGGGTACGGATATGGCTACGGTGGTTACGGATATGGTGCCTACGGCGGCTATGGTGCCTACGGCGGCTATGCCGCCGGTTACGACGCTGTCGTGGCGGCCCCGTACTACCGTCCCTATCGCCGCGGCTGGGGTGCGCGCTGGTAGTAACTCGGCGAATAGCGAATAACGAGTAGCGAGTAGCGAGTAGGAATGGTGGCGGGTAGTGCAGAAGCACTACTCGCCATTTTCTTTTTATTGGTGGCCAATTATCCCTGCTCGCCTAATTGTCCTGCGTTTCCCTGTTGGCTATTCGCGATTGCCTGTTCGCCCTTCCTCACGCTTCCTCCAGTTCAATCAGCGTTCCGCAAAAATCCTTGGGATGCAGAAACAACACGGCCCTGCCGTGCGCGCCCAGCTTCGGCTCGCCGTCGCCAAGCACGCGCGCGCCCTTCGCTTTGAGCGCGTCGCGGGCCGCGCGGATATTGGCAACTTCATAGCAGACGTGGTGGATGCCGCCTTCGGGATTGCGTTGCAGGAATTTGGCAATCGGCGACGCGTCGCCAAGCGGTTCGATCAGCTCGACCTTCGTGTTTGGCAAAGTGATGAAGACCGTGGTCACGCCATGCTCCGGCTGCGGCACGGCCGGCGAGACCTCGGCGCCAAGCGTCTGGCGATAAACGTCCGCAGCCCGGGCAATATCGGCCACGGCAATGGCGACGTGGTTGAGTCGGCCGATCATGCTCTCTCCTCTCGCATTCGCTGGAATGACGCACGTCATCCTATTTGGGATCAGTACCCATTACCGAGGTCACTGATCAGATACCCATATCAGGAGCAGACTCAAGTCACGGCCTGCTACACTTCCAGCACATGGACGTGGCAGGTCGGCTTTTTATTCCACGCGGCGCTCAGTGCTGCCCGGATGGCGCGCCGGATTGCGTCCGCAACAGCTTCGGGGTCGCGTCGGCGCGCGCGTGGTAAGCTGTCGAATGCCTCAAGCGCGGCATCGTAGACAATATCGGCCGTATTGCGGCCTTGCGCGTCGGCTGCGGGAATGCCGGTCAGCGTAAGCGCCGGATCCCCGCACAGTTCGCCGCGCTCGCTGAGTGCCAGTGAAAACGTCACGATTCCGGCAAAGCCCAGGCGCCGGCGATCTGCCACCGTGCGCTCCTCGGCGCTTACGAGCAGAGATCCGTCCTTGTAGACGCGTCCGGCAGGCACCTCGTCGATCTTGCCGGGTCCATCCGGCGCAAGACGAATGAGCTCGCCGTCACGTGCGATCAGGACTTTGCCAACACCGCAGCGACGTGCCAGCTCGGCGTGCTCCGCCATATGAAGAGGCTCGCCATGGGCCGGAATGAGAATTTGAGGGCGCACCCAGGAGATCATGTCTCTTAGCTCGTCCATGCGCGGGTGGCCCGAGGCGTGCACCAGATGCGTCCGGTCGGTGATGACCTCAATTCCCTGAGCCACCAGACCATTGATGACCCGGTTCACTGCTTTCTCATTGCCTGGAATGGCGCGCGAGGAGAAAATCACGCGATCCCCGCGCGAGAACGCAACATCGGGGTGCTCGTCCTGCGCGATGCGCGAAAGTGCTGCCCGTGGCTCGCCTTGGCTGCCAGTACAAAGCGCAAGCACCTTGTCAGGCGGCAGGTGCCCGTAAACATCGACCGAGCAAAACTCCTTGTCGCTGTCGAGATAACCGGTCTCACGCGCAACCCGGACGATCCGATCCATCGCTCGCCCCACGACAACGATTTCGCGCTCGCACAATTGCGCGGCTTCGATTACGGCGCGCAAGCGAGCAACATTTGATGCGAAGGTGGTTACCGCGACGCGGCGGGGCGCGTTGTGGATGAGATCGGCGAGGCATTTGGCAACATCCGCCTCGGATGGAGAGCGGCCTTCCCGCACGGCATTGGTGGAATCTCCAATCAGGGCCAGACAGCCCTCATTGCCCAGTGCGCGCAGTTTTGCTTCATCGGTCGCGGGTGCAATTACCGGAGCAGGATCGAGTTTCCAATCGCCGGTATGAAACACCGTACCAAGCGGGGTACGGATGATCAGGCCATTCGATTCGGGAATGGAATGGGCCATAGACACAAGCTCGATATCGAACGGGCCGAGCGCAAACCGCCCGCCGAGGGGAAGAATGGTCACCGGGATATCGGGCGCGCCGGGCTCCCCTTGCCGCTTGGCGGCAAGCAGCGCCGCGGTGAAGCCGGTGGCATAGACCGGAATTTCGAGCCGCGGCCACAGATCGAGCAGCGCGCCGAAATGATCCTCGTGGGCATGGGTGAGCACCAGGCCCAGAAGATTGCGGCGCTCTTCCAAGAGATAACGGATATCGGGCAGGATGAGGTCGATGCCGGGAAGTTCGTCGCCCGCAAAGGCAACCCCAAGATCAACGGCAATCCATTGGCGGCTACGCTCCGCTCCGAAACCATAAAGAGCGAGATTCATGCCGATCTCGCCCAGTCCGCCGAGCGGGGCAAACACAAGCTGATCGGCGGCGCTATTCATGCGCGTGAGCTTCTTACCATCACCAGTTCGCCGGCCGTGACGGTGACGGCGCCGCCGTCGGCGACGCGGAGCACGAGGGCTCCGTCATCGTCGAGAGCTTCGAAACGGCCCGTCAATTCCCCATCGGCCAGACGCACCCGGATCTCTTCTCCAAGCCCGTTTGCACGCGCGCTCCAGTCGCAGCGTATGGTCGTGAAGCCTTCACCCCCGTTCCACTGGGCCAAGCGCCCGAGCATCTTGCGCGACAGTGGCGCAAATAACATTTCGGGCGCAATCGCCATCCCGGCGCTGGCGAGATCGGTCGCAGGATAATGGCTCTTCGCCGGATGCGACGCACAGTTTACGCCGATGCCAATCGCGATGGCCTCTTTTCCACCTTCGCCCTCGATCAGAATGCCTGCGAACTTAGCATCATCAAGCAAAAGGTCGTTCGGCCATTTGATCGCAACCCGTCGGGTGAGGCTGGGGGCGATCTCAATAAGAGCGTCGTGCAGGGCAAGCCCTGCGACCAACGAGAGTTGTGGCCAGCATTGGGGGCGCCCCGGCGAGGCAAGCAGCAAGGTGGCGTAGAGATTGCCCGGTTGGGAAACCCACGTTCGCCCGCGCCGGCCGCGGCCCGCCGTCTGGCGCTGCGCGGTGATCCAGAGCGGGCCGCGCTCGCCTCGCTGCGCCAGGGTCAAGGCATGGGCGTTGGTGGATTCGAGCACGTCATGGGCAATCAGGCGCACGCCGGCCGCAATTGCGGTCGCATCCAGCTTCATCATTGACTCGCGCAGCCACGATTAGAACAGCGACCGTGCCGCCGCATTCGCGGCCTCGACCAGTGGCGCCGGGTATACGAAAAATAGGAGATTGAACAATCCGGTGACTGCCAGCACGGCGCTGAGTTCGCGCGGCATGGGCTCGAACCGCTCGGCCGGCTCGTCGAAATACATGATCTTCACGATCGAGAGATAGTAATAAGCGCCTACGACACTGGTGACCACGCCGATAACGGCGAGCGTAAACAGGCCCGCTTTTATTGCCGCCAGGAACACGTAAAATTTGGCGAAGAAGCCGGCAAGCGGTGGAATTCCGGCGAGCGAGAACAGCAGCATTGCAAGGAAAAAGGCCATGGCGGGCTTGGTGCGCGCGAGACCCGCAAGATCGCCGATATCCTCGACCATTTGTCCGTGGCGGCGCATGGACAGAATGCAGGCGAACGTTCCGAGTGTCATCGCGAGGTAAATTGCCATGTAGACAAGAACGCCCTGCACGCCTTCTGCGGTGCCGGCCGCGAGACCGATCAGCGCAAAACCCATATGTCCAATGGACGAATAGGCCATCAGGCGCTTGAAATTGCGTTGGCCAATCGCCGCAAACGACCCCAGCGCCATGGACGCGATCGCAACGAAGACTACGATCTGCTGCCATTGGCTCAGCACGCCGGGAAACGCCACAATCGTCGTTCGCACGAACATGGCGATGCCGGCAACCTTCGGGGCAGCGGCAAAAAATGCAGTGATGGGTGTCGGCGCTCCTTCGTAAACATCCGGCGTCCACATATGAAACGGCACCGCCGATACCTTGAAGCAGAATCCGGCGAACAGAAAAACAACACCAAAGATGAGTCCCAATGCCGGCTCATTCGCGGCCCTCGCAATCCCGGCAAATGAAACGGTGCCGGTGAATCCGTAGACCAGGGACGCGCCGTAGAGCAGCATGCCGGAGGACAGCGCGCCCAGGACAAAATATTTGAGCCCCGCCTCGGTCGAGCGCACGGAGTCGCGGTTGATTGCGGCGACCACGTAGAGCGACAGGCTCATCAATTCCAGCCCGAGATAGAGCGCGATGAGATCGTTCGCCGAGATCAGCATCATCATGCCGGTCGTCGAGAGCAAGATGAGGATAGAATACTCGAACCTCTGCTGATCACCGCGGGCGAGGTAGTCCAACGACATGAGGATTGCCGCGGCCGAGCCGGTCAGGGCGAGCAGTTTGAGGAAGCGAGCAAAGTCGTCAACGACAAAGCTGCCGCCGAATGTCATGCCTGCGGGGACCCACACGACAAGGGCGCCGGTTACGATGAGCAGGAGAATCGCCGCGATGTGAATCGCGTTCGCCCGCCTGCCGGCGGGAAAGACGCCGGCCATCAGCAGCAGCATGGCGCCACACGCCAGAACAAGCTCCGGAAGGGCGGGCAGGATTGCAGGGATTTCGGTGCCCTCCATTGTTACCTTCCCAGCAAGCCAGCCGCCTGCACGCTCCCGAGCCCATGGCTGTACATGTCAAGAAGCTGCGCGATGGAGGTGGCCGAGAGATCGAGGACCGGTTTGGGATAGATGCCGAACAGGATGGTCAGGACCACGAGAGGAGAGAGCGTGATAATTTCGCGGTAATCCAGATCCTTGATTGCGGCAAGGCTGGGTTTGGTAAGCGCGCCAAAAATGACCTTCCGATAGAGCCATAGCGCGTAGGCAGCCGAGCCGATGGTACCGAGTGTCGCAAGAATTGCGACCGAGGTGTTCACTTTGAACGTGCCGATGAGGCTGAGAAACTCGCCAATGAAGCCGGAGGTCCCCGGCAGCGCGACGTTCGCAAGCGTGAACACCATGAAGGCGGCCGCATAGAGCGGCATCCGGTTGATGAGACCGCCGTAGGCGGCAATCTCGCGCGTATGCATACGGTCGTAAACGACGCCGACGGAGAGGAACAAGGCGGCCGAGACAATACCGTGGGAGATCATCTGGAAAATCCCGCCGGCGACGCCCTGCACCGTCGCGGCAAAGATGCCCATGGTGACGAAGCCCATATGCGCCACGGAGGAATAGGCGATGAGCTTCTTCATATCTTCCTGCACGAGGGCGACCAGAGAAGTGTAGATCACGGAGAACACCGAAACATAAAAAAAAAAAGGCGCGAGATCGTGTGAGGCCGCCGGAAACATCGGCAGGGAGAAGCGCAGAAAACCGTATCCCCCCATTTTCAGAAGAATGGCCGCCAAGATCACCGACCCCGCCGTGGGAGCCTCAACGTGAGCGTCCGGAAGCCAGGTGTGCACCGGCCACATCGGCAGTTTCACCGCAAAAGAGGCGAAAAATGCGAGCCACGCCCAGGTCTGCAGGCCGCGAGGGAAGCCGTGATGAAGGAGCGCCGGAATGTCGGTCGTACCTGCGTTCCAGTACATCGCCATGATGGCAAGCAGCATGAGCACGGAGCCAAGCAGCGTGTACAGAAAGAACTTGAAGCTGGCATAGACCCTGCGGGGGCCGCCCCATATGCCGATGATCAGGAACATGGGGATCAGGCCGCCCTCGAAAAACAAATAGAACACGACAAGGTCGAGCGCAGCGAAGGTGCCCACCATGAGCGTTTCCAGCACCAGAAACGCAACCATGTATTCCCTCACCCGGCACTGGATGGGATGCCAGCTCGCGATGATGCAGATCGGCATCAAGCCGGTGGTCAGCACGACGAAGGGCAACGAAATGCCGTCCACTCCCATGTGGTAACTGATGGCTCCGCCCAACCAGGGTTGCTTCTCCACGAACTGAAACTCGGGCGAGCCTGGATCGAAGCGCGTCAGCGCGATGAGCGAAATCGCGAATGTAATCAGCGTCGTCCACAGCGCGATCCAGCGCGCATTGCGCTGCTCGGGCTCACCCTCGCCGCGTAACGCCATGATCCACAGCGCGCCCACGAGCGGCAGAAAGGTGGTGACGGAAAGAACAGGCCAGCTCATTGGTCAGCCCAGGCGCCCGCCGAACATGAACCAGGTGATGAATGCGGCCACGCCAATGAGCATGGCGAAGGCATAGTGGTAGAGGTAGCCGGTCTGCAGCCGGACTGCGCCGCGCGTTACGTCGAGCACGCGCGCAGAGATGCCATCGGGCCCAAATCCATCGATCAACCAGCCATCGCCCCGTTTCCACAACAGCCGGCCAAGCCAGATTGTCGGCCGCACCAGGAGCACGTCATAGATTTCGTCGAAATACCATTTGTTGAGCAGGAATTTGTACAGGAGATCGTGTTGACGCGCGAGTTCAGCGGGCAGTTCAGGGCGACGGATATAGAATTGCCATGCGATCACGAATCCCAACGCCATCATCAGAGTCGGCAGCACGGCAACCAGATAAGGCGCATGATGCATCTCTTCGAGGACATGGTTGTGAGGTCCGAAGGTGATGGAATCGCGGAAGAAGTCAGCGACCCCATGGCCCACGAACAGCTCCTGGAACGGAAAGCCCGAGAAGATTGAGCCCGCAGCAAGAAAGCCGAGCGGAATGGTCATGACCAGGGGGCTCTCCCGCGCCGCTTCGTAATGATGGCGATCGTGCGGGCTGCCGTGAAAGGTCATGAACATGAGCCGCCAGGAATAGAAGGCGGTAAGCGCGGCCGCAACGACGGTCGAGCAGAAAGCGTAGAACGCCATCGGGTTATGACCGGCATAGGCCGCCTCGATGATGGCATCCTTGGAGAAATAGCCCGCGGTGAGAGGAAATCCGGTGAGCGCAAGCGTGCCGATCAGCATCGTCCAATAGGTGAACGGCAGCTTGTCCTTAAGGCCGCCCATGTGCCGGATGTCCTGCTCATGATGCATGGTGATGATCACGGAACCCGAGCCCAGGAACAGCAGCGCCTTGAAAAACGCGTGGGTAAAGAGATGAAACATGCCGACGGAATAGGCGCCCACCCCCATTGCGACGAACATGTAACCGAGCTGTGAGCAGGTGGAATACGCAATGATGCGCTTGATGTCGTTCTGCACCAGCCCAATCGTCGCCGCGAAGAAGGCGGTCGTCGCGCCGATAAAGGTGACGAACATCTGAGCGTTTGGCGCGAGCTCAAATAAAGGCGAGAGCCGCGCGACCATGAACACGCCCGCGGTCACCATGGTTGCGGCATGAATGAGCGCCGAGACCGGGGTCGGACCCTCCATCGCGTCCGGCAGCCACGTGTGCAACAGGAATTGTGCCGATTTGCCCATCGCGCCCATGAACAAGAGCAGGCAGATAAGGGTGAGGGCATCGACGTCCCAGCCAAGAAAATGAATGGTCTTGCCGGTCAGCGCAGGGGCTTGAGCAAATACGGTGTCAAGATCGACGGCTCCCGTCATCATGAACACGGCGAAGATGCCAAGCGAAAATCCGAAGTCGCCGATACGGTTGACAATAAAGGCCTTGATGGCGGCAGCATTCGCCTCGGGCTTCTGATACCAAAACCCGATGAGTAGATAGCTCATCAGCCCGACGCCTTCCCATCCAAAGAACAATTGCACCAGGTTATCCGCCGTCACCAGCATCAACATGGCGAAGGTGAACAGGGAGAGGTAAGAGAAAAAGCGCGGCCGGTATGGATCTTCCTCCATGTAGCCGATGGAATAGAGATGAACGAAGGCCGAGATGGTACAAACAACCACCAGCATGACCGCGCTGAGCGTGTCGATGCGCAGGGCCCATTCAGTCTTGAGATCGCCCGAGACGATCCACGGAAAGATACTCACCCGCGCGTCGTGGTGCGCAAAGCCGACGTCCGCGAACGCAAACCACGACAGCAACATGGACGCGAACAGGAATACCGTGGTCACGAGCTCAGCGGGCAGCGAGCCCGCCGCCGGCGGCTGCGGGGAATGCTCCTCCGCCGCTGAGGGAGCAATCGCTGCATGCGGCCCCTGAGCGGACGGCGCGGCGCGGGCATGGCTCTCGTCGACCGGGCCATGGGCATGATCCTCGGATCCCGCGGCGGGAGTCCCGCCGGGATGGCGCGCGTGCGCACCCGCGAGCGCAATCAAGCCCGCGATAACCGCGCCCAGAAGCGGGAGGAAGACGATCGCCTGATACATGCACCCTCAGCCCTTCATCAGATTGATGTCCTCGACGGCGATCGAGCCGCGATTGCGGTAGTAGGCGACAAGAATCGCCAGGCCGATTGCGGCTTCAGCCGCGGCAACGGTGAGCACGATGAGCGCATACACCTGGCCGACAAGATCTCCGAGGAAGCTTGCAAAAGCCACAAGGTTGATATTGACGGCGAGCAGGATCAGCTCGATCGACATCATGATGATGATGACATTCTTGCGGTTGAGAAAAATGCCAAAGATGCCGATCGTGAAAAGGATCGCAGCCAGCGTCAGATAGTGCCCAAGGCCGATGATCATATTGCGGGTCTCAAAGTCCTTGGCCCGGGAGCACCTTCACAATCTCGATACTGGCCGCTTTGCTGCGCGCATTCTGCCGCGCGATGTTCTGGCGCTTGACACCGGGCTTGTGATGCAAGGTCAATACAATGGCCCCGATCATCGCCACCAGAAGCACCATGCCCGATGCCTGGAAAAAATAGATGTAGCGCGTGTAGAGCACGTGGCCGAGCGCCTCCGTGTTGGGCATGTTTGCAAGCGGTGGAATGGGAGCGGCGACCGACTGCTGGATGCTTGGACCAATCGACCAGGTGAATACGACCAGCACAAGCTCCACCAGCACGATAAGCCCCACCAGGAGACCGACCGGCAGATATTGCAAGAAGCCCTGCCTGAGCTGCGCAAAATCAACGTCAAGCATCATCACCACGAAAAGGAACAGCACCATCACTGCCCCGACATAGACAATGATGAGAATCATGGCGAGGAACTCCGCGCCGAGCAGGACAAACAAGCCGGCCGCGTTGACGAAGGCAAGGATGAGGAAGAGCACCGAGTGCACCGGATTTCTGGACGCGATCACCATGACAGCAGCTGCCACGCACGTTCCGGCAAAGAGATAAAAGAACAGGGCAGGTACAATCATGGTCGGTTACCGATACGGCGCATCAAGCGCGATGTTCTTCGCAATTTCGCGCTCCCAGCGATCGCCGTTGGCGAGCAGCCGCTCCTTGTCGAACAGAAGCTCTTCGCGCGTCTCGGTCGAGAACTCAAAGTTCGGCCCTTCGACAATGGCGTCCACGGGGCAGGCTTCCTGGCAAAGGCCGCAGTAGATGCACTTGACCATATCGATGTCGTAACGGGTGGCGCGCCGCGTGCCGTCGTTACGGCGCGGCCCGGCTTCGATGGTGATGGCCTGCGCCGGACATATCGCCTCGCACAGCTTGCAGGCGATGCAACGCTCCTCGCCGTTGGGATAGCGCCGCAATACGTGCTCGCCGCGAAATCGCGGCGAAATCGGCCCCTTTTCAAACGGATAATTGAGCGTGGGTTTCGGCTTGAAGAAATAGCGCATCCCCAGCAGGAACGCCGACAGGAATTCCTGAAGAAACAAGGATCGTGCCGCTCGATCGAGCCTCATGATGTTATTCGCCTCACGTTCATTTTGCCGCGAGCCCTGCATAGTCCCAGAATTGCACGACGCCGCCGACGACAGCAACCATAGCGAGAGAAAGGGGCAGAAACACCTTCCAGCCCAACCGCATCA
>CATPCO010000753.1 GCA_955652925.1 uncultured Xanthobacteraceae bacterium
GAATATACGCCGAGACATCGTTGGCCTGCGTCTCGATCACGGGCAACGCGGTGAGCGAGCCTGCCCCGTTGTCGTCGTTCATTTTCGCAGCCCGTTCGAGCAGCCGCGAATGCAGATAGAACACATCGCCCGGATAAGCCTCGCGTCCGGGGGGGCGCCGCAACAGCAGCGACATTTGCCGATAGGCGACCGCCTGCTTCGAGAGATCATCATAGATGATCACCGCGTGCATGCCGTTGTCGCGGAAATATTCACCCATGGTGCAGCCCGCAAACGGGGCCAGAAATTGCATCGGGGCGGGATCCGAGGCGGTGGCCGCGACGATGATGGAATAGTCAAGCGCGCCGTTTTCCTCCAGCACCTTGGTGAATTGAACGACGGTTGAGCGCTTTTGGCCGACGGCGACATAGACGCAGTAAAGCTTGATCTTCTCGTCGTTGGAGGCGTTGAGCGATTTCTGATTGAGAATGGTGTCGAGCGCGATCGCGGTTTTTCCGGTCTGGCGATCACCAATGATCAGCTCGCGCTGGCCGCGGCCAATGGGAATCAGCGCATCGATCGCCTTGAGACCCGTTGCCATCGGCTCGTGAACGGATTTGCGGGGAATGATGCCGGGGGCCTTGACGTCCACCCGGCGACGTTCCGTCGCATGAATGGGGCCCTTGCCGTCGAGCGGATTGCCGAGCGCATCGACGACCCGGCCGAGCAGCCCCTTGCCCACCGGCGCGTCCACAATGGCCTGCGTGCGTTTGACCGTCTGTCCTTCCTTGATCTCGCGGTCATTGCCGAAAATCACGATACCGACATTGTCGGTTTCGAGATTGAGCGCCATTCCGCGCACGCCGTTCTCGAATTCAACCATCTCGCCGGCTTGCACGTTGTCGAGGCCGTAGACGCGCGCGATCCCGTCACCGACCGAGAGCACCTGGCCCACTTCGGAAACCTGCGCTTCCTGCCCGAAATTCTTGATCTGCTCCTTGAGGATTGCCGAAATTTCGGCGGCGCGGATGTCCATCAGGAAACCTCTTTCATCGCGTGCTTGATCATGTTGAGCCGGGTACGCAGCGAGGTATCGACCATACGAGACCCAAGCTTCACCACGAGACCCCCGATAATCGAAGGATCGACATTCACGTCGACCTGCACATCCTTTTTGGTCACTGCGTTGAGCGCCTCCTTGATCGCCGCGAGGTGCTCCGGCCGTGGGGGCTGCGCCAGCGTCACTTGCGCGCTCACCTCCCCCCTGTGACGAGCGACAATGAGACCATAGGCCCTGATCATATCGCGCACCGCGAACAGGCGGCGGTTGGCGGCGACCGTGAGCAGGAACTGCGCGGAAAGCCCGCTCAGTCCGGCCCAGTTGAGCACGGATCGCAGCGCGCGCACCTGCTCCTCGGCGGTAAACACCGGGCTGCGGACGAGCCGAGCAAGATCGGCACTCTCGGCGATGAGTGCATCGAAGCGGTCCAAGTCCGACTTGACCGCGGCGATCGCGTTGGTCTCGAGCGCAAGCTCGAATAGCGCAGTCGCATAGCGGCCCGCCATGCCAGATGGAGTTGTGCCTTGGGTCGCCAAGTGAGTGCTCTTTCCGCAATCCGCGGGCCCGGCACCGTCATGGACGGGGCGCCAAGCCCATGAGATCAAAGTGGGACTTGCAGTTTTGCGGCGAGCGGCGGCGCGCCCTGGAATGCCACAAAAATCGCGCGGTTGCTAACATACCGCTCGCTGCGGCGCAACCATGGCCCCCTGCTCCATCCTGCTCCATCCGGGCAGAAGCTCCGCGCCGGGCCAAAATCCAGGACGCGGATCAGAGGAAGCTCTGCGGGTCGACATCGACTTCCAGCTTGACGTTGCCTCTTGGTTTGGCAGCGCTTGCGAGCCACTCCCGCAGGTAAGCGGAAAGATCGAAGGCGCGCGGTGATCTGACCAACAAGCGAAATCGATGGCGCCCACGCACCACGGCAAGCGGCGCTTCCGCGGGGCCCAGAATGCGTGTCTCCTGCGAGCGCGGCGCGGCCGTGGCGAGGCGCCGCGCGTAGCTCTCGGCCGTGGCGCGTTCGTTCGCCGAGATCACCAGGCTCGCAAGCCGCCCGAAGGGCGGGTATTGTGTTTTCTCACGCAGCTCGATCTCGCGCTCGTAGAATGCATCGCGGTCACCCGCAATCAGCGCCCGGATCACGGGATGCTCAGGCTGGTGCGTCTGCAGATAACCCACGCCGAGACCCTCCTCGCGTCCTGCCCGCCCGACAACCTGATGCAGAAGTTGGAACGTCCGTTCGGCAGCCCGCGGATCGCCGTTCGCCAAGCCAAGGTCGGCGTCGACAACTCCCACGAGATTGAGCATGGGAAAATGATGTCCTTTGGCAATGAGCTGCGTCCCTATAATGACGTCAAAACGGCCATGGCTAACCTCATCGAGCTCCTCGCGCAGCCGCTCCACTGATTCAACGAGGTCGCTCGAAAGCACGAGAATCCGGCTTCCTGGGAAGAGTTCGCTCGCCTCCTGTTCGAGCCGCTCGACCCCCGGTCCGACGGCGACGAGCGAATCGCTGGCCCCACATTGCGGGCACTGCGGGGGCACAGGCATGGAGAATCCGCAGTGGTGGCACACGAGCCGGCGGCGGAACCGATGCTCCACCAGCCAGGCGTCGCAGTTCGGGCAGCCGAGGCGAAAGCCACAGCTTCGACACAGCGTGAGCGGTGCGTATCCCCGGCGATTGAGAAACAGCAACGCTTGCTTGTTCTGCTCAAGGGCCGTCTTTACAGCCTCTGCCAATCGCGGCGCGATGAAACGCCCGCGCGGCGGCCCTTCCGTGCGCAGATCGATCGCCTCGATCGCGGGAAGATGCTGGCCCCCGAACCGCTCCGGCAGCCGCAAGCGCCGGTAGCGGCCGCGCCGTGCATTGACCTCCGTTTCCACGGCGGGTGTCGCCGTGACCAGCACGACAGGAACGTCGGCCTCGCGGCCACGCACCACGGCCATATCACGCGCGTGATAACGAACCCCCTCCTCCTGCTTATAGGCAGGGTCGTGCTCCTCATCGACGACAATCAGTCCGAGGTCGCAGTAAGGCAGAAACAGCGCCGAGCGCGCTCCGACGATCACGCTGATCTCGCCACCGGCGACCGCGCTCCAGGTGCGCGCGCGCCGGCGCGCCGTCAACGAGGAGTGCCATTCGGCCGGGCGCACGCCAAAGCGTTGCGTGAAGCGATCGAGGAATTGCGCGGTCAGTGCGATTTCAGGCACGAGGACTAGTGCCTGGCCGCGGCGCCGCAAAAGCGCAGCAACCGCTTCGAAATAAACTTGCGTCTTGCCCGATCCGGTCACTCCGTCCAGTAACGTGACACTAAATCCGCCTTTTGCGGCATCGGCGCCCAGCGCGGCTGCCGCATCTTGTTGTGCCGCTGTCAGGTCCGGCCGCATGAAATCGGGATCCGGCCGCCGCGCCACCGGCTCAGGCGCAATGGACAGGGTTTCGAGCGTTCCGTGGTCGACGAGACCGTCGACGACGCTCACCGACACCCCGGCCGCCTGCGCCAATTCATTCTTTCCGCGCGTCAATCCGCCGGCGAGTAATTCCATCACGCGGCTGCGCCCCGGCGTCATTCGCTGCGGCACTGGGCCGGCAAGCCGCACTCCGACCGTCTCTCGCGCCGGGCCGAGATGCTCGCCCATGCGCAGCGCCATCCGCAGCACCATGCCTCGCGGAGCGAGCGTATAGGCTGCGACCCAATCCACAAATTTGCGCAACTCCAGCTTCAGCGGCGGAAAATCGAGCTTTTCCGCCACGTCGCGCATGCGGTTGTGCAGTCCCGCCCTCACCTCGACTTGATCCGCCCAGATGACGCCGGTGACGGCACGCGGGCCGAGCGGAACGCTCACCAAGTCTCCCGGCTCGAGCCGCAGATGCCCGGGCACCCGGTAGGAATAGGGGTGGTCGAGTGCCACGGGCACAAGCACATCCACAACATTCGTGGCGGAAACAGGAGCCGTTCGGTGTGGCATGTCCTTACGACAATGTCGTTTCCTCGCTTCGGGTCATGTGTTCGCCATGCCTACGCGGCAGAGCGCTCGCACTTAAGAAAGGATGAAGAAACAGGATGCAATATCGCGCGCTCAGCATCATTGGAAACGCCAATGAACCGGATCCCAGGATTTGCCTTCGCCTCAGCCGAGCTCGCAATCGAATTTGATCGCTGGCTTATTCACCTGTCCGGCGAGCGGCAAGTCTCGCCGAAGACAGCCGAAGCCTATGCGCGCGACGTGCATCAGTTTCTAAGCTTCCTCTGTGAGCATCTGGGCGGCCGCATGACGTTGCCGGCACTTTGCCGACTTCATCCCAGCGACGTGCGTGCGTTCATGGCGGCGCGTCGCTCCGAGGGCATCAGCAGCCGCTCGCTCGCGCGCATGCTTGCCGGGGTGCGCTCCTTTACGCGTTTTCTCGAGCGACAGGGAAAGGCGAGCTGCGGCGCGCTTTCGGCCGTGCGCGCGCCGAAGCAGAGCAAGACATTACCAAGGCCGCTTAGCGTCGAGACGGCAAAACGCGTCGTCACGACCGAACTGCGCGCCGACACAGGGCCGCCATGGATTGTCGCCCGTGACGCGGCCGTGCTCGCGCTGCTGTATGGATCGGGCCTGCGGATCTCCGAAGCGCTGGGCCTCAAACGCAGGGATATTGGCGGGGGGACCGAAGTCATCACGGTCCATGGCAAAGGCAACAAGACCCGCATGGTTCCGGTTCTGGCCAATGTCGTTGCCGCGATTGAGGAATACGTCGTCCTGTGTCCATTTGAACTCTCGCCCGATGGCCCGTTGTTTCTGGGCGCAAGGGGCGGCGTGCTCTCGGCCCGTGTCGTGCAACTTGCCATGGCGCGTCTGCGGGGAGCACTGGGGCTGCCGGACACAGCGACCCCGCACGCATTGCGCCATTCCTTTGCAACGCATCTTCTCGGGCGCGGCGGCGATCTGCGCGCCGTGCAGGAGTTGCTCGGGCACGCATCGCTCTCGACCACGCAGATC
>CATPCO010000754.1 GCA_955652925.1 uncultured Xanthobacteraceae bacterium
AAATAGCACAATGAACGAGAGCCAGTCCCAGGAGCCTGTCTTTGCTTTCCTCTCCGACCCCGCGACCCATGGCGGCGCGGCAGTCAAGCGCATCGACACCCACGCCGCGTCGGTTTTTCTTGCGGGGCCGCGCGCACTCAAGGTGAAGCGGTGCGTGCGTTTTCCCTTCCTGGATTATTCGACGCTCGCAAAACGCAAAGCGGCGTGTGAGGCCGAGCTGAAGATCAACCAGCCGCTTGCCGCGCAGATCTACCGCCGCGTTGTGCCCATTACCCGCAGCGCCGATGGTGGGCTCCAATTCGATGGCGAAGGCGCGCCGGTCGAATGGGCGGTCGAGATGCGCCGGTTCGACGAGAGCGCAACGCTTGATCATCTCGCCGAGACCGGCCGGATCGATGCCGCTCTCGCGCACGCGCTCGGCCGAGCGGTTGCCGCGGCCCAAGCCAAGGCGGAGCCGGTCGAGGCTATGCCGTGGATCAAGGCGCTCGCCGATTACATCGAGGAACATGCCAGCGCATTTGCCGCGATGGGCGATGTGTTTCCGCCCGGCGAAGCCGATGCGCTCGCCCGCGCCAGCCGCGCTGCCTATGCGCGCGTTGAGGCGCTCCTGATCGAGCGCGGAGAGCGCGGCTTCATCCGGCACATCCACGGCGATCTTCACCTCGGCAATGTGGTGCTGCTCGACGGCCGCCCGGTCCTGTTCGATGCCATCGAGTTCAGCCCGCTCATTGCATCCGGCGATCTCCTTTATGATCTCGCCTTTCTGCTCATGGATCTGACGGAACGTGGGCTACGCCCAGCAGCCAATAGCGTGCTCAATCGCTATCTCGTCGAAACCAGGCGGGTTGCGGATCTCGACGCGCTTGCGGCCTTGCCGCTTTTCATGTCCGTGCGCGCCGCAATCCGCGCCAAAGTCACCGCCGCGCGCGTCATGCAGGCCCCTGCTGCCGAGGCGGCAGAGTTGGCGATGTCCGCCCGCAAATATTTCGATGCGGCCCGCAGCTTTATCGCGCCGGGGGAGCCGGTGCTGATTGCGGTGGGCGGGCTTTCCGGGACCGGAAAATCTCTCCTCGCGCGCACGCTGGCGCCTGATCTCGCGCCGGCGCCCGGGGCGGTGGTGCTGCGTTCCGACGTCGAGCGCAAGGCATTGTTTGGAGCAGACGAAGCCGAAAAGCTTCCCGGCCACGCCTACACTGCCGAGGTAACGGCGCGCGTGTTCGCGACCCTGGCCGACAAGGCGCGCCGAGCGCTTGCGGCGGGATATTCCGCCATTGTGGATGCGGTGTTTTCGCAACCGGGCGAGCGCAAGCTCATGCAGCAATCTGCGGCAGCGCTTGGCGTTGCCTTCCACGGCCTCTTTCTCACTGCCGATCTTGCGAGGCGGCTCGCGCGCGTCGGCTCCCGCGGGCGCGATGCGTCGGACGCCGATGCCGCCGTGGCGCGCAAGCAGGAAAGCTACGATCTCGGCGTGCTCGATTGGGCGCGCATCGATGCGAGCGGCACCCCCGAGGAGACGCTCGCCCGCGCGCGGGCGGCATTGCAGAACATTTAACTCTCGCTTGTCATCGTCCGCGAAAGCGGACGACCCAGTAAACACTGGATGATGCAAGTGCGATGCTATTCCGTCAACTTTACCGACTTCGCTTACCGGGTGCCCCGCTTTCGCGGGGCATGACGACGAAGATTACTCACTTCAGCCGCCTTGCCGCCTCTTCGATGATGCTCAGATCGGCATGCCTTTTCACGTCGATGACGTTTTTCACAAAGCCGAGGTCCTTCATCATCGCCACGTTGGTCTGCAGCGCCTTGAGGTTCGGCACCATGTCGGTCGCGTGGTAGTAGTCTTTCTTCGTGAACGCCCAGTCAAATCGCTCCGGCGGCTGCTTGGTCAGCCGGCCTGCGATCGCCATGACCTCGCCGTGATTGGCCGGATCGAGGAACCAGCGCGTGATGCGCAGCGTGTCCTGCATGAAATCCACCATGGCGGCGCGGTTCTTGTCGAGAAAGGATTGGCGCGCCGTCCACGCCAGGAGCTGCGTCACGCCGACCACATCGCGGTTGTAGAACAAGGGTTTTGCGATCCGCCGCAACTCCGGATCGAGCGCAAACGGCAAGACCACGGGAACGAGATCGACCTTCTTGTCCGCCAGCATGGCCCGCATGGTCGGCAGCGGAGCCTCCACCATGGTGTAGTCGCGCTTGTCCACAAGGCCATGCTTGCGCAACATGGTCTTGATCGCGACGTCGACGGCAGCGCCCGCGGCAACGGTAGCCACCACCTTGCCCTTGAGATCCTCGATAGTTTTGACCGGCCCGTCGGCCAGCACCATGTATTCCTGGGAATAATAGTCATCGACCCCGTCTTGGAGCTCGTCCGCAATGACGCGCAGATCCTCCAATCCGGCGTTTTCGATCGCAATCGGCAGCGTCGAAAAAGCAAGATTGGCGATCTCGAGCTCGCCGTTCGCGAGCGCGGTCACCATCTGCGGCGTACCCACAAACCGAACCGGTTCGAACAGATATGAGCGGCCGAGATGCTGGGCGAGCTCCTTCTTCTCCAACAGAAGCGAAGCCCAGTTGGTGACAGGCGCGATCCATGACGCACGAATGGTGACCGCCTCGGCGCCTCGCGCCTCGCCCGCATGAAGCAAGATAGACATGCCAAGAGCGATGAGCGGAAGCTTTGAGGTATGCATGGTTCGCGCTCCAATGATTTGTAAAAGGCGGCTTTCCGAAAGACGAACGACACGATAACCCGTTCATGCAAAAAATCCAGAAAAGGCGATTGCCATGCTCGCCGCCATGGGATTGATTGCCGCTCGCGCCTACCGACAAGCCGTTGGATAGCAATCAGGAGGAAGGTGAGCACGCCATGGTCACACGCGAGCAGATGGAGTTTCTTCGCTCGATCGATACGCCTACCGTTTGCAATCTGGTGGAGATCGTGGCGCCCGAGCGCCGCGGCTCCGGCTACACCGTCAGGCACCTGCATTGTCCCTTCCCCGATCTGCCGCCCATGGTCGGCTTTGCAAAGACCGTCGCGTTCAAGGCGAAGGACGCCGTCCCACTCGGGCAAGCCGGCTATATGCAGAAGCGCCTCGACTATCTCGATTACGTTGCAGGAGAGCCGCAGCCCGGCATCATGGTGATGGAGGATCTCGACGGCGAGCACGCCGGCTATGGCGCTTTCTGGGGCGAGGTGCAATCGAACGTGCATAAGGCTCTCGGTTGCCTCGGCGTGGTCACCAGCGGCTCGATCCGCGATATTCCGATGATCGCGCCCGGCTTTCAGATGCTGGCCGGCTCAATCGTGCCCTCCCATGCCTATGTGCACGTCGTCGATTTCGGCATCGATGTGAACGTGCACGGGATGGCGGCGAAGAGCGGCGACCTCATTCATGCCGACCGGCACGGCGCGATCGTCGTTCCGATGGACAAGATCGACGCCATGCAGGCGAGCCTCGATGCGCTCGCGGCGCGCGAGGCAAAGATCATCGCGGCGGCGAAAGCAGGCGGCGGCGTCGCGGCGATCAAGGCCGCTATGAAGGCGTAGTCATTCCGGGGCGCCCGGTTGGGGTCGACCCTACTGTTGCGGCAATTTCTTCAGGAACAGAACGCCGAAATTGCCGTCCGGCCTGTAGTCTGATTTGAACACCTGCGACTCGGTCTCGCTGATCTTCTTTGCCTCCTCCCCGCAGAAGCTCACGAGGTTATCGGGCGAGCCCTTGTCCACGGTGAGGCGAAATTCCTTGACTGGCGTACCCAGCCCATTGGCCCAAGTCTTATGGGCGAACTCGATGCGCTGCTCTGCATAGGGCGTGCCGAATTTGCTCTCCGCGGCCTTGCGCGCCCGCTCGAGGGCGGCGAGGAACTCGTAATTGAAGCAGTAGCGCTCCTTGTAGTCGTCGTACCAGGGCTCCTTGGCCTCGTTGGGCGAACCGAGCTGTGTCTGCGGGAAAGCGCCGAGGCTGGGCTTGTAGCGATGTTCGATCAGGGTCTCGACACGCGGCGCAAAGTTTTGCTGCCAGAAGAAGGTCGTTTGCAGCGTCCAACGCGCGGCAAGGTGCTTCTTCATGCCGCCGCCCGAGTCGTATTCCTCGACTTCAGCGAGCCCGATGCGCCGCAGATCGTCCCACTTCTCTGGCGGCAGGCGATCGAGCACTTGGTTCGTGCTGGCGAGATGCGGCGCCAGCGGAATTTCGAGGTTGCGCAGGAACTCCGTGCGGTCGAGACCGGCGGCAATCACGCGCTGCTCGACCGCGGGCGAAACCGGCTCTCCATTCACGCTAACGGAGAAAGCAAGCAAATTCACGGGATCATCGGTCGGCACGGCAAACGAATCGTCCGGAGTCTCGATGTGGATGTCGGGCATGGGAAAAACGATGAGAACGGGGACCTCGTTCTCGGACTTGTTGAAGATACGATAACGGATACTGATCTCGCTGGGCGAGATCGCGAGGTCCTCCCACAACATATCCAGGTTCTCGTTGCGGACGAAAACAAGCCCGCCGGTGGAGAGCTCGAGCGCGGTCTCATTGGCCGCAAGCGCGGGAACCGATGTGACAGCGGCGAACAGAGCGATCGCGAGATAACGCATGACTAGCAACGCCTCACTGTAGTTACTGACTGTCGAGATAGGACAGCTGCTTGTATTGCGGCTCAGGGTCTGCCGACTGTAGCACGAATCCGCCGGCGCGCGCCGCACTGGCCACCCGCGGCCGCGCATCGGCGACCAAGGCGGGTTTGTCGTCATGACCGTAAACGTCATCCCGAAAATGGATGAGGCCGTCGCGCGTGGCCCAGCCGGTGAGATACACCCAGGCGACCGGTAGCTTGCGAGTCAACCGAATATCCGTGCGATCGCCGCGCGCGATCCCCGCATCGATCTCATGCCGGCCCCAACCCGGCGTCTCCGCCAGCAGCCAGGTTGCAAGCGCGCGCGGGTCTTCGACCCGGGTGCAACCGGATGATTGGAAGCGATAATCCGCGCTGAAGAACTCCTTGTGATTGGTATCGTGCATGTAGACGGAATAGGCGTTCGGCATATCGATGCGCAGCGCGCCAAGCGCGTTTCCAGGGCCGGAATCCTGCCGGATGGTGAAATTAGGCGCGCTGACGGAATTCCAGTCGACCGACCTCGGATCGATCTCCCGGCCTTGGCCATCGAGCACGCGCATATGCATGCGTTCGAGATAGCTCGGATCCTTGCGCATCCTGGGAATGACGTCCTTCTTCATGATGGAGAGCGGCACTGTCCAGGTCGGATTGAGATTGACCGCGCTGATTTGAGCCGTGAGCGTCGGGGAAGGGCGATCGGGTTTTCCCACGACCACCACATAGCGGTGCACGACCTTGTCGCTCTCGATCGTCTCAGCGAATGCAGCGGGCAGATTCACCACGACATAGCGCTGGGCGAATTTCACATCCATCGCCGCGAGACGGTCGAGTGAGGCCGCAAGCTGCCGCAAGCGTTTTTGCACCGGAACATTGAGCGCGGCGAGCGTGCGTGGTCCCACGCTGCCGGTCTCCGCAAGGCCATGGCGAAACTGAAACTGGCGGACAGCTGCGGCAAGCACATCGTCGTAGACCTCGCCCTGCGCGCTTGCCGCAGCGAGATCCTCGGTGATGACAAGGCGCCGCCGCAGCAACACCACGTCCGGCCCCTTCACGCCCGGTGCAAGCTTGGCGTTCGCGGGGAGCGTCGGCCAGCCACCCTGCACTTCCAGTGCGGTATAGCTCAGCATGGCCGCCGAGATGCGCTGGATCGTGCCCTCGTCAACGGTCGGGCTCGGCGACTGTGACATCGCAAGCCTGGGCGCGGGAGTCGCGCGCGGCGCGAGTGCCTTTTCCTCGTGCTGTGCTGCTGCCGGCGTTGCCATGAGCACAGCCGGCAGGAGCGCAATCAGAGCCTTCTGCATTGGGTCGCCCTCCCGCAGCATGACCCAAACCGCATGGATATGGCGTTATTTGGACGGCGTTTACGGCAGCCGTGCTGCGCTCGGCTATGGGCGGTGCAAGGAGGCCTGCTACGATCTGGCGCGCGGCCGCAATCCTATGGCGCCATCAGGAAGCGCATCCATCGCGCAGCGATGTCGCCGTTTGGTCGCCGAGCCATTGCGCCAATTGGAGATCGAGCGACGGCAGCAAGCCGCGCTGCCTGCTCAAGCCTGCGGCTGTGGCTCAAGGCCCCCGGTTTCCGGCCGCGGCCGGGGCTTGCCAGCTGGCGGAACGGCAGATCCGCGCGGCACTGCCGGCTCGATGACCGACTCCCGCGTCGGCCGT
>CATPCO010000755.1 GCA_955652925.1 uncultured Xanthobacteraceae bacterium
CCCGCAGAAATCGGTCTGCATGTCGATCACGATGAGTGCCGTGTTCTGCGGCCGCAGATCCCCATTGTAAGGCCACGGATAGGGATCGGACTCGACATAGCGTTGGGCCATCGATGCGCCTTGATCTATCTGGTGATGCTCAGCTCCGCCGGCGCGCCGATGAGCGTGCGTTGCGGGGAGCAGGTTATGATCATGATGAGAAGCGTGAGGATGTAGGGCGCGGCGTTGAACAGGTAGTAACCCTGGTTCACTCCTATCGACTGCAGGGCCGGGCCGAGCGCGGCCGCACCCCCGAACAGGAGCGAGGCCCAGAAGCACAGCATCGGGTTCCAGCGCGCGAAAATCACCAGCGCGACCGCCGTTATTCCCTGTCCGCTGGAGAGACCTTCGTTCCAGCTTCCCGGATAATAGAGCGAGAGGAACGAGCCGCCGATGCCGCCGAGAAATCCGCCCAGCATGGTCGCGCGCGCACGCACGCCGTTGACCGAGTAGCCCATGGCGCGCGCAGCGTCGGCGCTCTCGCCCACGGTGCGCAGGATCATTCCCCAGCGGGTGGTGGCGAGCGCCCAAACGAGCACCGGCGCGAGCGCAACCCCGATGAGAAAGAGAACGTTAATCTGCAACGCGGCCCGCACCTGCGGCACGTCGCTCCACCATCCGAAGTCGATGGCGGGAAGGATCTTTGCTGATGGCTCAATGAGCGGCTTGCCGAGATAAAACGCCAACCCCGTGCCGAACAGCATCAATGCGATTCCAACCGCGATGTCGTTGACGCGCGGCAAGCCGCAGATGGTCGCATGCACAAGCCCGAGCAGCGCGCCGGCTGCGCCAGCCGCAAGCACGCCGAGCCACGGCGAGCCGGTCAGATAGGAAGTGCCGTAGGCGCACATCGCCCCCATGACGAGGATGCCTTCAAGCCCGAGATTGATGCGGCCCGAGCGCTCGGTAATGCATTCGCCGAGGCTTACGAACAGGAAGGGCGTGCTCACGCGCAGCGCGCCGCCGAGCACCGCGACTGGCACGACCCACCAGCCCACGTCCGCCATGCTCACCCTCCACGCCGGAAAATGGCAAAGCGCCCGTAAAGCGTCTCGCTCGCGAGCACCGAGATGAAGATCATGCCTTGCAGCACCAGCACCGAGGCATCGGGCAGGCCGAGGCGGCGCTGCAGCAAGCCTCCGCTCGCGTTGATTCCGCCGAGCAGAACCGCGACCGGAATAATGGCGAGGGGATTATGCCGTGCGAGAAACGAGACCAGGATACCGGTGAAGCCGTAGCCCGCCGCGAGGTTTGCGTTGGCGCGGCCCTGCACCGCCGCCACCTCGAACATGCCGGCGAGGCCTGCCGCGGCGCCGGCCAGAAAGCAGGCGATGAGGATGAGCCGTCCGACGCCGAGGCCTACCACTTTGGCGGCGCGCACATTGCCTCCTGCGACGCGCGCCGCGAACCCGAACACGGTCTGGAAAATGAGGATGTAGGCAAGTACCGCCGCAATGATCCCGAAAGCGAGCCCCCAGTGTACGTCAAGGCCGGGAATGGTGCCGATCATGTTGGCGGCGCCGATCTCATGGCTCGACGGCTTGTTGAGACTCGACGGATCGCGCATCGGACCTTCGACCAGCTGGTTGAGAACCGCGAGCGCGATGTAGACAAGGAGCAGGCTCGAAATGGTCTCGTTGACACCACGGTAGTGCTGCAACGCGCCGGAAAACGCAATCCACGCTCCACCGGCGGCCATTCCCGCGAGCGCCATTGCGAGCTGCACGAGGAAGGGCGGGGCGGCCGGGAGCGCGAGCGCCGCCGACGTGGCGGCAAGCGCGCCCACGAGGAACGCTCCTTCGCCGCCGATGATGACAAGACCAAGCTGCGCCGGCAGCGCCGTGCACAGAGCCGTCAGAATGAGCGGCGCGGCTCGGCTCAACGTGTTTTGCCAAGAGAACCAGGTGCCAAACGCGCCCTGGTACATGTAGAGATAGAGTGCGGCCGGGTCCTTCCCGAAAAGAGCGACGAAAATGCCGAATGCGGCCAGCGCCGCGGCCAGCGCGAGCGCTGGAATAACAACATATTCCGCCGCGCCCGCAAGCCGCAGTCCCCCTCCCTTTCCCTCCCCCGCTTGCGGGGGAGGGAACGGGTGGGGGGTGAACCTCGATTTGTCGTGCGTGCGCGGCCGAACGTCGGCCTTCACGAAGTCGCTCCGATCACTCCTTCCACCAGGTAGTTCATCTTTTCGAGTTCCGGATCGGTCTGCGGGCGCTCGACGCCGGCGGCAATCACGATGTTGCCTTTGTTGTCCTTGAGGGGCCCTTTATAAATGACGTAATTGCCGGCCGTGAGCTTTGCCTTGATATCGTCAGCCTGCTTGCGTGCCGCTTCCGAGACCTTCGGCCCATAGGGAGCGACCTTGACCAGCTCTTCTTTCAGTCCGCCGCGATAGAAGTTCGGGATGCTCTCGCCGCTCGTGAACATTTTCACGAAACGCGGGTAGAGCACCTCCCAGTTCCACTCCGCCCCGGTGAGATGAAGTTCGGGCGCAAGCGGTGCCGCGTTGACATGGTAGCTGGAAATCATGGCGCCGCGGCGAGCGGCGTTCTCCATGACGGTTTTCGGTCCATCGACGTGGCAGGTCACGACGTCGACGCCCGCGTCGATCAGACTGTTGGTTGCTTCCGCCTCTTTGACCGGCATCGACCAGTCGCCCGTGAATATCACCTGGAGGGTCGCGTTCGGATTGGCGAGCTTTGCCCCAAGCATGAAGGCATTGACGTTGCGCAGCAGCTGGGGAATGGGCTTTGCCGCGACGAAACCGAGCTTGCCGGTTTTTGTCGTGGCACCGGCGACGATACCGGCGACGTGCTGCGCCTCGTCGATGTAGCCGAAATAGCTGCCGACATTCTTCGGGTCCTTCTCGGTCCACAGGCCGCCCGCGTGCTCGAACCTCACCTTGGGATATTTGTTCGCGAGCTTGAGGACGTGCGGGCTGAAATAGCCATAGGAGGTCGGGAACAGAAGCATGGCGCCGTCGAGATTGATCATGGACTCCATGGTCTTTTCGACCGCCTCGGTCTCCGGCACCTTCTCTTCCTCGACGACCTTGACGCCCGGCATTTTCTTCAAAGCGGCGGCGCCGACGGCATGGGCCTGATTATAGCCGTAGTCGTCACGCGATCCGACGTAGATGAACCCGACGACCGTGTCGGCGGCGAACGCCGTTCGAACGGGCAGCGTGGCGGCAAGGACCGCGCTAGCCTGCAACAGGTGTCGACGAGAAAACTGATTGGTCATGGTTCGCTCCTGTCCTCGTTCTTGCAAAGGCTTCTGTGGCCGCGTCGCCCGCCCTATGCGCAACGGTCATGAGCGCGGCTCGCAAGCTCCGTGCCACTCCTGCGCAGGGAATTGGAGGTGTTTTGCTGAGATCGAGCCGACAGCTCCACCTCTCCCCAGCGGGCAGGACAATCGCATATGACAAGCGTCCCGCAAACCCCGGACGGGAAGCAGATCGCGGTCGCGAAGCTTGTAGGGGCGGGTTTTAAACCCGTCCTTGTGCCACAGGCTCGCTGCGAGAGAATTGCCGTCATCAGCTGCGCAATCGAAGTTCGTATGGCTAAGCTCGGATCAACCTCACACACCGTGAATACCGAACGAGGGCGGGTTTGCGGGGCACCCCAAAAAACGCATCCGCGTTTTTTGGGGACCCCGGTCCCGCCCCTACAAGAACCACCAGCGTAGTGCCGCTTCGCGGCCTCGGTTTGGGGATACGGCTTGCTCATATGC
>CATPCO010000756.1 GCA_955652925.1 uncultured Xanthobacteraceae bacterium
CGCGCTGGTCATTCGCCCCAAGGTGCTGCTGCTCGATGAGCCTTTATCGGCGCTCGACCGCAATCTGCGCGCCACGATGCAGATCGAGATCAAGGACATTCAGCGCAAGCTTGGCATCACCACCGTCTTCGTGACGCATGACCAGAGCGAGGCGCTCAGCCTGTCCGATCGCATCGCCGTGATGGCGCACGGACGTGTCCGCCAGCTCGGCACGGCGCAGGAGGTCTATCGCGAGCCGAACGATCGCTTCGTGGCGTCGTTTGTCGGCGACGTCAACGTGCTCCGCGCGCGGCTTGTTCGCATCGAGAAGCCGGACGCCGAGGTGCTCATTGGCGAGCAGCGGATCACGGTATCGAGCCGCACACTTGCGGATGCGCAGCCTGGTATGGCGGTCGATCTGTTCGTCCGTCCGGAGGACCTGCGCGTGGCCGAGGCCGGTGCGCCGGCGGCAGCCCCCGGGACAGTGGCGGCGCAAATCTATCAAGGCGGCCACGTGGACCTTCACATCGACGCACCCGAGATTGCAACGGCACGCCTGTTGGTGCGTTTGGCGGGACACGATGGCATGACGCGCTGGCCAGTGGGTACGCATATCGGCCTCACGCTCGTCGCGAACAATGCGGTCGCGTTCAAGCCGGAAACGCAGGCATAACAACGCAACCCTATTGAATCCTTGACGGCGCGTTTTAGTCTGACAATGTCCGTCCAATCAGGAATTCCCGCCATGGTTTCATCGGTGCTGCGCTCAGGTTTAACAAAGGAGAACGTGCACTGCTGGAAGGGGTGTGCAGGCACGCTCGGATGAATCTGACCGAATACGTTCGTCGCAAGGCACTGCAAGCCGCCTACACCGAGCTTTGCTCAGAGCAGATCATTATTCCCGCCGCACATTGGAAAGAATTCGAAGCATGGATGACGGCGCCGGGTCGCGAGATACCTGCGCTCAAGGAGCTCGCCGAGAGCCTTCCAACATGGTCGAAAAGGGAGGACTGATGCAGCCGCGTGACCGGCTTGCCTACTCTGCCATTATCAAGCGTCCGCCGCTGCGATTCCCCGACGGAATCCGGCTGGTCGTGTGGCCGGTGCTGGCGCTGGAAGAATGGGATATTTCGCGCCCGATGGCGCGCATGGTTATTTCACCGCCGCAAGGGGTGCCGCAGCTTCCGGATATGCCGAACTGGAGCTGGCATGAATACGGCATGCGGGTGGGCTTCTGGCGCTTGCGCAAGATGTTCAGCGAGCTCGGGGCAACACCGACGGTGACGTTGAACGCGAAGGTCTGCGAGACCTATCCGGCAGTGGTCGCGGCCTGCGTCGAGAGCGGATGGGAGCTCAACGCGCACAGCTATGATCAGGTGCCGATGCACAAGCTCGAAGATCAGCGCGCCGTGATCATGAAATCGGTTGCCATCATCGAAAAATTCTGGGGCAAGCGTCCGCGAGGCTGGTTCGGCCCCGGCCTCACCCAGACCTACGACACGCTCGATCATCTCGCCGAGGCGGGAATCGAATACATCGGCGATTGGGTGCTCGATGACGAGCCGGTGGGCCTGAAAACCAGCCACGGCCCCGTGGTCGCGCTCCCTTATAATTTCGAGCTTCATGACATCGTCATGATGGCGCTGCAACACCATCCCTCCGAAATGATGTACCGGCGGGCGATGGATCATTTTGCCTGCCTCTATGAGGAATCGGCCGAGCGGGCGAAAATCATGGCGATTGCCTGCCATCCCTACCTCTCCGGCGTGCCGCACCGGATTGCCCATGTCCGGCGCGCGTTCGAAGAAATCCTCGGTCGCGACGGTGTCGTCGCCTGGGACGGCGCCAGAATTCTCGACTGGTATCTCGCCCAGAGCGGCGCGCGAACGCAACCCCCACCCTTCACTCCCCCGCAAGCGGGGGAGGGATAAAGGGTGGGGGCTTACGCAATGTCGCCAGCGCAATCTGCGTTCGTCCCGCATGATCTCGCGGCGCCAGTCGCCGGCGCTGCCGCCGGCCCCTTGGCCGGTCTCACCGCTGCGGTCAAAGACATGTACGACATTGCCGGATACCGGACCGGCGGAGGCAGCCCGGAATGGCTGGAAGCGCACCCGGCGCCTAAATCGGCTGCGCCGGCCGTGCGCAAATTGCTCGACGCCGGCGCGACAATCATCGGCAAGACCATCTGTGATGAGTTCTTTTACAGCGTGTCCGGGGAAAACGCGCACTACGGCACGCCGATCAATCCGCGCGCGCCCGACCGGCTGCCCGGAGGCTCATCGAGCGGCTCGGCATCGGCCACGGCGGCGGGGGCTTGCGACTTCGCCCTCGGCAGCGACACCGGCGGTTCCGTGCGCGTGCCCGCCTCGTTCTGCGGGATCTACGGCATCCGGCCGAGCCACGGACGCATCGATTTGTCCGGTGCAATGGCCATGGCGCCCTCCTTCGATGTCGCGGGCTGGTTCGCGAGCGGCCCGGGAGTGTTTCGGCGGGTAGGCGCAGTGATCCTTGATGGTGCAAGGACCGTGGCACCGATCGAGAAGCTGATCATTCTCGACGATGCATTCGAACAGGCAGACGCGGACCTCGCGGCATTGCTGCGCTCCGCGCTCGCCGACATGGCCGCTGCGCTGCCGCCTGAGCGTTCCGAGCGCATCGCGCCGGGAGGATTAGATGCCTGGCGCGAAAGTTTTCGCATCATGCAGGCCGGCGAAGTCTGGCGCTCATTCGGCGAATTCATCACCAAGCATCAGCCGCGCCTTGGGCCGGGCATCCGCGAACGGATGGAGTTTGCGTCCAAAGTATCGCCGGCGGAAATCGCGCGGGCACGCGCCGATCATGCGCAGGCACGCGAGCGCATTCGGGCCGTGGCGCAACCGGGCACAGTGCTTGCCTTGCCGACGGCGCCCTGCATCTCGCCACTCGTGCAC
>CATPCO010000757.1 GCA_955652925.1 uncultured Xanthobacteraceae bacterium
CCGCGCGCGTTCTTCCACAAGGCCCGGGAAGTGCGCACGAGGAAGCCGATCGTTGTGCTCAAGCCCGGCCGCACGCGCGAGGGCGCCACGGCGTCCGCCTCGCATACCGGCTCGCTCGCCTCCGACGACGCTATTCTCGACGGAGCGCTGCGCCGATGCGGGCTTGCGCGCGCCGAGGATGAGGACGATTTTCTCAATGCGTTGCGCGCGCTCGCGATGTTGCCGAAACCGCGCGGGCGCCGCGTCGGCATCGCCACGACGAGCGGCGCGCTCGGTGTAATCGCGACCGATCTTCTCGTTGAAAACGCTTTCGAGCTTGCGCCCTTCGAGCCGGCGACGCTCAAGACCATGCAGACGGTGCTGCCCGATTGGCTCGCGCCCGCCAATCCGTTCGATTTCTGGATCGGCATCGATGTGCGGGGCGCGCGCGAGGCGCACGAGATCGGGCTCGCCGCTGTCTTCGCCGATCCGAACGTGGACGTGGTCCTGTGCACTCTGCTTGCGCCGGGAAACGCGGATTTCGCCGAATTCGGCGATCTGATGCGGCGCCTGCGCCGGAGCTACGACAAGCCCGTCGCGCTGGTGATCTATGGCGGAGAGGCCGAGCAGCGCTGGATCGCCGATCTTGAAGGCGCAAACGTTCCGGTCTTCAAGACCACGCGCGCGGCTGTCCGCGCGCTCGCGCTTCTGGCACAAGCGACGATGTAGAAGAGATCCCTCCCCCGCAAGGGGGAGGGTCGCCGAGCGAAGCGAAGCCGGGTGGGGGCGCGCCCGCGATGGAGAGTACACTCACCCTTTGGTCATGACCGGAGGAGGAGGAAGCGGCGGCGGCGCTTTACCCTTGCCTTTGCCAATTCCAGCACAACCGGTCAGGCCGAGCAGTGCAATCAGTGCAACTGCTGTAATTGCGAACTTCTTCATGTACACAACTCCTACAACACACGCGTCGCAGCGTGCGCGATTCGTGGTTAATAGACTGTGTATCGGTCGAGCTTTCGCCACGAGCCTGCCATCCACGTTAAGGCAGCAAGGCCGTTTAGCGCTCGAACTGCTGCCGGCGGTTCTTTCGTGATGAGCGATCGACGGGATTGCGATCGGCGTCGCAGACGCACCGGCCAAACGGGCGGGATTTCAGCCCGCGGATTGGCGTCGGAGCAAGGCGACCGCGGCGTCCGTCGTCTCTCCTGCGTCCTCCGTCTTCCGATAGTCGTAGCTCGCCATAAAGTCCTCGACCAGCCGATTGAACTCGCCCCAGTCGGTTTCGCGATAGGAGTGGTTGCGGATGATGAAAGCCGCACCCGCATAGAACTTCTCGTATTGCAGATGGCGCCCGGCAAATTCCGAGCCGACCATGTCCCAGGCAAGCTTGAACAGCTTCATGCGCGTGAGCGCGTCCGCCTGCGGCGTCTGCCAGTAGGTTGAGAACTCTTTCGCGAGCTTGGCGTCGCGCATGACCGAAATATCCGCCGGCATCTGGAACACGCCGCCACCGCAGAGCTCGCGGAGCTCGTCGATGAACTTGCTGTAGTTCTGGGTACACCAGTCGAGGCCGGCATACATCATGCGCCGGTTGAAGCAGACATGGCCGGGCGGCCATTTCTCATATGCGTTGATCTGGCCATGCACTAAGCCCGCGATCATGCTTTCCACTGCGCTCATCTTGCCCAGGGTTTCGCGCACGGCCGGGACCTGGTCGGCACCCGTCGCGTTGGCGACCTTGCTGCACAAGCCGAGGAGGAGACGCATCTTCGACCAGTAGCGCACATTGGACTGGTGATTTCCGAAGCAATGGCTGGGACTCTTGATGTAGATGTCGCGGGAAAGCGCGGCATCGTCATGCACGAACACCTTCTCCCAAGGCACTTTGACGTTGTCGCACAGCACCATGCTGTCGCTCTCGTCGTAGCGCCAGGCAAGCGGTGAATCGAATTCCGAGCTGGCGCTGGCCACGGCTGGCTTGCGCGACCACAACGTGAGTCCCGGCGCATTGCATGCAACGGCGCAGGTGATCGCCTGCTTCTTCTGATCGGGCGCAAGCGGCAGGATATTGCCGATCCAGATCTCGTTGGCGTAGAGCGCGCCCGTCGCAAGCATTTTCATGCCCGAGATGATGACGCCGTCGTCGGCCTCACCCACGACCTGCAGCGTCGGCACCGGCAGGTTCTGGCGCTGGTAGAAATCCGGATTGCGGGCGGCCTGCGGCGGCAGCACGGCATAAACCACATAGACGTCATTGTCGCGGATATGACGATAGTAGCGCAGCAGGTTGTCGGCGTGCCCATACGGCGCTGGCAATTCGTCCGGCTTCATCGCCATGCCGGTGACGAAAGACGAGACATGATCAGGGGAGCGGCCGAACATGCCGAGGGTGAGATCGGCGATTTTGCGATGGCCGTTCATGCGGCGCTGCAGGTCGTCGCGGCTGCGCGCGCGCAAGAAATAGATGGAATGACGCGATCCGTCCTCCTCGTAAGTCATGACGTCGCGATTGGCGGGATCGGCTTTCATGTCGTAGATCGCCGCGACGGTGCGAGCCGCGCCCCGGAAGGCGGGATGACGGGTGACGTCATCGATTCTTTCGCCGCCGACGTAGACGATCCGCCCGTCGCGCAGCGTCTCCAGATGCTCCTTGCCTGATCGCAACATTACCAGCTCCTCGCGTTTTCGTGCGGCGCCCGTTTATTTCCCCTCCCTTTCCCTCCCCCGCTTGCGGGGGAGGGAAGGGTGGGGGCTGTGTCACGATCCGGCGGGATAGGTGCCGATGAGATTCCAGTGGCCCTCCTGCATCTCGATGACATAGACCGGTTTGAGCGCGTCTCCGTTCTTGCCGAATGAAATCGGGCCTTCGAGTGCAGGATAGTCCTTCATTGCACGCAGGGTGTCGCGAATGGCGGCGCGCTCGGCCGCAAGCTTTGCGCCATCGCCCGTCACTTTCGCTTGCCGCATGGCATGGGCATAGAATTGCACGATATCGTAGCTTGCGGCGTCGAATTGCGAGGCGGCCGAGCGCTCGATGCCGGCGGCTTTTGCCCGCTTGATGAATTCTTCTTCGAATTTCTTCGCCTTTTCGCTCGCGCCGGAATAGAACGTGCTCGGGATCACCGTGCCGTTGCCGGCGCTGCCCATGCGCCGGGCAAGCTCGGGATCGCCTATGGTCGAGCCCGCGATCAGCCGGCTGGCGACTCCCTGCCGGCGCAGCTCCTGGGCAAGCCGGACCGCGGGCTCCGGGCCGGAGCCGACGCCAATCACATCGGCGCCTTGGCTCTTGAGCTGCGAAACCTGGGTGGACAGATCGAATGCCTGCGTTTGGAAGGTGACGCTGCTTTTTACTTCCGTGCCGAACTGCTTCATGGTGTTCGGCAGCACGACCTCCCCCATGGTCTTCGAGATCACATCGTCGGTGGCGTAGGCGATCGAGCCGGTGGCGATGGGATATTTCTTCTCCTGCAACGTGCGCATGACCTTCTGGAACATGTAGCCTTCGTCCGAGGTGTTGCGCAGCCCGTAGGTGAAAGGCTCGGCAAGCTTCGGCGCGGAGGACGCCATTGACATGGTGACGACGCCGATGCGCTCGCCGGCTGGAAAGACGACCCGGCATTCGGCGGAGCTCAATGGCCCAATCACCGCCAGCACCTGGTCGTCCTCGGCGAGCTTGCGCAGACCGACCACGGCCTGATCGGGCTTGCCCGCGGTATCGAACGCAATGATCCGAATCTGCTTGCCGGCGATACCGCCAGCCCCGTTGATCTCGTCGACGGCGATCTGTGCTGCGATATCGTTGGTGCGCGAGAGCGTTGCAAATGGACCCGCGCCCGACGGCAGATAACCTAACAAGATGTCCTGTGCCTGTCCCGGCGCATCGGCTAGAAACAACAGAGCCGCTATCAAACCCAATAGCTTCGCCTTCATTCCCATTCTCCTCTGTTTTCAAATACTCGCACTGCGCCCGAGATACGCATCGCGCAAGGCTGGATCGGTGCGCAGCTGTGCTGGTTCTCCTTCCATCACTTTGCGTCCGAGCTCCAGAACATGAGCGCGCGCGGCGAGATCGAGTGCCTGATGCGTATTCTGCTCGATCAGCAGGATAGCCAAGCCGCGCCGCCGATTGAGCTCGCGAATGAGAGCAAATACCTCGGCAGTCAGTCGGGGGCTCAGGCCGAGCGAGGGCTCATCCAGCATCATCAGCTGGGGATTGGCAAGAAGGCCGCGCGCGATGGCGAGCATCTGCTGCTCGCCCCCGGACAGAACGGATGCAGACATGTGCCGCCTCGCGCTCAGATTTGAAAAGCGGTCATAAATCGCATCGATCTCCGGCTTGATCGTGTGCGCGTCGTGACGTGCAAATGCGCCCATGAGCAGGTTTTCGTGCACGGTGAGGCTCATGATGATCCGTCGGCCCTCTGGAACCAGGCTGAGACCATTGCGCACCCGGCGGTGCGGCGGCCAATGCGTGATATCGACACCGTCGAGCGCGACTCGGCCCGCGCTGACCGGCGCAAGCCCCATGATTGCCCTGAGCAGAGATGATTTACCCGCTCCGTTCGCGCCGAGAACGGCTACGATTTCCGAATTGCCGACGGCAAGCGATACCCCGCGTAGCGCGTGGATACGGCCGTAGTGCACGTGCAGATCCGAGACCTCAAGACGCATGGCGCTGTAGCGGTCCCGGCTCGGCTTGCACGCCGAGATAAGCTTCCCGCACCAGTGGGTCATCGCGAATCCGATCAGGCGTGCCTTCGGCGATGCGGCGGCCGAAATTGAGTACGATGACATGGGCGCAAAGGGCACCCACGAAATTCATGTCATGCTCCACGACCAGCATGGAAATCCCACGCTCCCGTCCCACGACGGCAAGGCGCTCCCGCAGCTCTTCGGTTTCTCGTGGATTGAGACCCGCAGCCGGTTCGTCGAGCAGGAGAAGGCGGGGCTTCGCCATTAGCGCGCGCACCAGCTCGATCCGCTTCTGCAGCCCATAGGGCAGGCCGCCAACCGCTGCTCGCTCATATTGCGCCAGACCGGCATCGGCCAGGGCTGTGCGCGCCTCCTCGCGCCAGCGATTGCGCGGGACAAGGTTGACGGGCTGGAGCACGCCGCGCAATCCGCTGTTGCGGCAATGCTGACCCACGAGAACATTTTCGAGCGCGCTCAGATGCGCCATCAGCCGGATATTCTGAAAGTTGCGGGCAATCCCATGATAGATGCGCCGGCGGGACGGCATTGAGCTGATGTCGTTTCCATCAAGCAGCACACGGCCGGTGTCGATTGAATAAACGCCGGTGACGAGATTGAAGCCAGTCGTCTTGCCCGCGCCATTCGGACCGATCAGCGCGGAACAGGTGCCATGGGGGAGGGCAAAGCTCAAATCATCCACGACCCGCGAGCCCCCGAAACGCTTGCTCACGTTTTCGAGCGCCAGGATGGGCAGTGTGCTGTTCATACAGCTCGCCTTGTGCGCGCTCGCTCGCGGTGATCGCGGAACAGTCGCGGCATCCGCACGCCGGTGACCAGCCCCTGCGGTCGCAGCACCATCACCAGGATCACGATGCTGGCGAAGAATACGTAGCGCCATTGCGCGCTGCCGCGCAGCAGCTCCGGAAGGAGCGTGAATACGGTTGCGCCGAGCAAGGGTCCGAGCACGCTCTGGGTTCCACCGAACAGGACAAAAAGTACGATGGAAATGCTGAGCGTGATGCCGAAATATTGTGCTTCGACATAGCTGAAATGATGGGCATAGAGCCCGCCGCCGATCCCGGCGAACCCGGCGCCAAGCGCGAACGCGGCGACCTGAAACGCGCGCACGTTGAGGCCCATGAGGTCGGCCACGCGTTCGTCGTCATGCACTGCCGTGATGGCGATGCCAAATCGCGTGGCGAAAAGCAGCCATACGACGACGGCGACGCCCGCGGCAAACACAGCGATAGTAGGAAAGCGGATGAATGCAACGACGGGATATCCGGCAGCGCCGCCAACCAGCTCGATGTTCAGGATAGCTGCGCGTACGATCTCGCCCAGCGCGAAGGTCGCGAGCGCGAGATAGATGCCGCGCGTGCGCAGCACCGGCACCGCAACAGCGAGCGCGACCATGGCTGCGGCGAGTCCGCCCACGAGAATCGCAACAGGCACCGGTACGGTGGCATTGTTGCTCAGGAAGGCTGAAACATATCCGCCAATGGCGGCAAAGCCGGCGATGCCGAGATTGAGCTGCCCGGCCGCGATGGGCAGAAACGCGCCGTAGGCAAAAACGACGTTGATTGCCAGCAGGACCAGAATTCCTTCCACATAGCCGCTCACGCGCGCGCTCCCGCGGGTGCGCCGAAGAGCCCGGTCGGACGCACCATCAGAATGAGCAGAAGCAGTCCATAGACGGAGATGTCGACGAAGTCGGCACCAAAGAGGTCGATGGACATGACCTCTGCGCATCCGATGATGAGGCCACCGGCAATCGCGCCCCAGATGTTGCCCATGCCGCCGACCACCATTGCAGAAATTCCCTTGAGTCCAAGCGCTTCGCCCATGAAGGGATGTACCTGACGATAATTGACGGCAAAGAGCACACCGCTGAGGGCTGCGAATATCCCGCTGATCAAAAACACGCTGGGCACGATGCGATGGATGGGGATACCGAGAAGAAGCGCGATGTCGGCGTCCTCGGCGATGGTGCGTAGCGCGCGTCCGAGCCGGGTCTTGCGCAGGATGAGCGAGAGCCCTGCGATCAGCACGATCGACAATATGAGTCCGGCGACCTGCGGCACGCTGATGACGAGGCCAGCGACCCGCCAATCAGCGCCCGCAAACAGCTGGGGCAGGCTCTGCAGATCGGAGCCCCAATACGCCACCGCGAGATTTTCGAACAGAATCAGAAAAGCCATGGAACTCACGAGCGGCACGAATTCGTCGGCTTTGCGCATCCAGCGCCAGGTAAAAAGCTCGACCACGAGGGATGCCACCGCCGCCATGAGGAGCGCCGCACCAGCGGCAAGCGGCCATGGGACCGCGTCGCGCACCAGAGCCCAGGTGAGCATGCCGCCGATCATGAACAGCCCGGGAATGCTGAAATTGAGAAACCGCAAGATGCCCATACCGAGCGTCAGCGCAACGGCGACCATGGCATAAATGGAGCCGAGCATCAGGCCGTTGACGATCTGCTGGAAGTAAATCAGCACCCCTCTCAATCCCGAGGCTTGCTGCAGGAGATTAGGCTCGATCAAAAGATCGTCTTGGCTATCATCGCCTCATGCGTCACTTCGCCGCTAACGGCGGAAACCTGCGAATCAAATCATGCCGTCGTCACCCCGCTGCCTGCAATGCCGCGTTCGGGTCGCCTTCCACTGCACTGACAAAGTGCACGGCCTTGCCGGACCCTTTCACCAGCGCCGTGGCCGCCGCGCTCAAGGCGGTAAATGAGGTAGCATCGAGCGCACCGAAGAACAGATCGTTGATGGCACGGATCTCGGGGGCTACGCGCTCGAGCTTGAGCCTTCCGGCTGGCGCGACGCTCAGCAGCACGCCGCGACCGTCGGCAGGGTTCGGCCGCTTTAGCAGCAATCCTCGCCGCGCCATCTTCCCGGTCTCTGTGGCGATGAAGGCACTGGAGACGTGCATCGCCTGCGCCACTGCACCGACGCTGACGCCACCCTCGCCTTGCAGGTGGGCGACCGCCACGAGAACACTGTATTGCGGTCCGCTGATACCCATGCGGCGGCCGAGATGGGCACGAACCATGTCCATTCTGCTCGCGATCGTGAACAGGTCATTGACCAGGGCACGAAACGGGCGGTCCGATCCCCGTTCGAGCAGCGCGCCGTTGGATGTGGTTGGCGGCAGCGTGTAAGCCGGTTTTCCGTTGCGCCGTCTCAGCTCGGCCTTGGCTGCTGCTCTACTGCGTCGATGCTGCAGCTTAGAGATTGACATATCCCGTATCGCCGAGAAGCGAGGATTCGACCGGAATATGCAGGCTGTCATGCACGGCGTTGTAGAACTTCCAGAAGCCGACCACGCAGGCGAGTTCAACAATCTGCGGCGGCGTGAGATGCTGCTTGAGCCGTGCCAGGATCTCATCAGGCACCGCCGTCGGATCCTCGGAAGCCGAGCGAACGTAATCGAAACAGGCGCGCTCCATCTCGTCTGCCGGCGCATAGGCTCCCGTGATGAGGTCCTGGAGCTCGTTCTCGCTCAGTCCCCAGCCTTCGAAACCCAGCTCCTTCGGCTTCTTTAACATGGAGCAGCTGTGCGCCGTGCAGTAGGCACAGCCGTTGATGGCGCAGGCGACCGCGGCAAGCTTGCGCTTGAGCAACTGGTCGAGTGTCGAGGACGGGTCGCGCATGACGTTGCTGTTGAGCTTCCACAGCGTCTCCGCGATCTCGGGGCGATAGGCGTAGAGTTTGAGCGCGTTCGGCAGGAATCCCATGCGCTTCTTGTAAGGTTCCACCACGGGCTTGAGCCGCGGATCGAACTCGGCCTCGCGCATATAGGGAATGAACGGCTCGGCTTCGAACAGGACCTTGGGCTTGGGCGGGGCGATGGCGTCCATGATGTCCTCCTTCAGAGATAATCCGATAGCTTGACTTTTCCCCAATTGCGCGGCCACGCCCGCTCGAAGTCGGCGGGATCGTGGCGCGATTTGATGGTGGCATCGATGCCCATCTTGCCGACGATGCGCCACGGATACTGGCCTTCGAGCGGATGCGCCGAGGGATCGTAGGGCGATCCCCGCGTATTGGGCACCACGATCACATCGCGGGCGGGATCGCAGCGGGTTGCGATGGCGTGATAGACGTCGCCGGGATCGTCCAGATTGGTATCAGGCGACACCGCGACCACGAGCTTGGTATTGAGCCACGGCGCGCCCATGACCAGCATCAACGCGTCGTTCACCATGCCCTCGCGAGAATAGTCGAACTGAATGATGCACGAGAGCGCCGCGCCCCAGGTCGGAAAGCGAACGTCCTTGACGGCGAGGCCGATCTCGCTCAGCCGATTGTAGAGCACCGCCTCGTGACACAGCCGCGGCAGCGGCTGGTGATCGGTATCGGGACAGGTCTGGTGATTGCGATAGATCGGACGGTCGCCGCGCATCGTGATGGCGGCGATCTCGAGCTCCGGCAGGTTCTCGTAGTGCGGCAGATTGTACATGGAAGGCGAGGTGACGTCGCCGACCTTGAATTTTTCCTTCAGGTTCACGTGCGCCTCGACCACGATCTCGGCTTGGGCCGGCACATTGAGCTCCAGCGTCTCGCATGGGACCATCTCGATATCGCGATCCATGATGGTGCCGACCATCTCCATCTCGCCCCAGGCATCCATGTGGAGACCGGAGAAGTTGGCCATGATCTCGTAGGCGGGTGGAACGCCGAAAACGAAAGCGATGGGCATCTGATCCCGGCCCATCTCGCGGTACTTACCCATGATCACGTGCGAGTGCGGCGTGACAAAGCTGATGAGGCCGCGGCGCGGACCGACCGCGTGGGTGCCGGCGTGGCAGGAATTGTAGAATCCCGTCTCGGGGTCGCGGATGATATTCATCGCGGTTACGTAAGGTGCCGCGTCCTTATCCTTGTGGTACGGGATCGGCAGCTCGCTCCAATCCGCCTCGTTGTGAAGCTTCACCACTTCCTTCACCGGCCCGCTCTTGACGATCTTGAATCCGCGCGGGGGCTGGCGCAGCCGATATGCAAGCGTCCGGAGATAATTCTCCGGGCTTGTTCCCAGCGCGCGTGCCTGCGCGCGCCGGGTCTTGACCAGGATATCGCAGAGCCGAAAGCCCGGCTTCTCCACGATGTTCTCGAACAGGATCGGCTGATCGCTCTGGGCCGAGAGCGCGCCGATATCGGCCATGCAGACGGGCTTGGTGATGCGCGTCACAATATCGGCGTTGCTGGCGAGAAATCCGCGCAGCGAGGCTTCGATCGGCTTGGCCGCCGGCGGCGGCTGGTGACTGATGGAGAGCGCCATCGCGTTCCTCCATTTACTTAATCAACTTTACTAACCCGCTTACCGGAGTCAAGCGCAACGCGCGTACCAGTTCGAGTAATCGCCGACCCGGCTCTTGTGCTGTCCAAGGCACCACCCGAAATACAACTGGCAGCTGGCCTTTGCGGAGTCCCGGCCGGGACGCAGCCAGCCTGGTATTCGGGAGCGATAGAGCATGCTCATGGGCGGCAAGACCGTCGTCATCACGGGTGGCACGTCTGGAATTGGTGAAGTCGCCGCGGAAAAGCTCGCCCAAATGGGTGCCCGGATTGTTCTTGTCGCGCGCGACAAATCGCGCGCGGAGGCAACTCTGAAACGGCTGCGGGAGCGCGGGCCCAATCTCGCTCATTGCGTTTACTATGCCGATCTCAGGCGTCTCCCCGAGATGAAACGCGTGGCGACGGAGATAGCGGGGCAGGAGGTACGCATCGACGTTTTGATCAACAATGCCGGGGCCTTGTTCTCGAAGCGTCAAGTTACGCAAGACGGGCTTGAATACACTTTCGCGCTCAATCACATGGCGTATTTTGTCGTGACCGAGGCGCTGCGCGAGCGGCTCACAGCTTCGGCGCCGGCGCGCATCGTCAACACTGCCTCCGATGCACATCATGGCGCAGCGCTGGATTTTGACGATTTGCAGTCAGAGAAAAGCTTCAGCGCTACGAAGGCTTATAATCGTTCGAAGCTTTGCAACATCCTGTTCACTCGCGAGCTCGCGCGCCGCCTGCGCGGAACAGGCGTTACTGCGAATTGCCTGCATCCCGGTTTCGTCGCGACCCGCCTTGGGGATGAAAGTGGTGGGTTGATCTCGCGTTTGGTCTGGCTTGCGAAATTTTTCGCACTATCTCCGGAGCAGGGCGCGAAAACGATTGTTCATCTCGCGTCCTCGCCGGATGTTGCAGGTCTCACCGGTCAATATTTTTGCGAATGCCGCCCCACGAAGCCGTCGCCGGCGGCGCTCGACGACCGGGCAGCATCGTTGCTGTGGGAGCGCAGCGCGGCATTAGCGGGCACGAATCCTCGCTGAGCGGGGTAAGCCCACAGCCGAGCGCTCCCTGGATGCGACGGTCCGGTCGTTGCGCACTATCGGCGGGGCGGCGGATGCACTGCGTCGAGTGCTGCAAGCTCCTGCGGCGTCAGTGTCAATGAGAGCGCGATGGCGTTTTCCTTTACGTGCGCCACTGAGCCTGATTCGGGAATTGCAATTACGTGACCGCTGCGGATGGTCCAGGCGAGCGCGACGGCGGCTGCCGAGCAACCGTGTGCCGCGCCAACGCGCGCAAGCGTGGCATCGCGCAGCAGGTTGCTGCCGGCGCCGCCAAGTGGGGAATAGGCCATCACCGGCATGGCGTGCCGCTCGCACCACGGCAGCATATCATGTTCAATGCCGCGGTCGGCGATACTGTAGGGGACCTGATTGGTCGCGCAGTGATCGCCGCGGGGAATTCGGAGCAGCCCTTCCAGCTGGCTTACACTGAAGTTCGAGACGCCCCATGCCCGAATTTTCCCAGCTGCGCGCAGACTTTCGAAGCCCGTCACGACGGCCGCGAGATTGGTTACTCCATTTGGCCAGTGCAGGAGATAGAGATCGAGATAATCCGTGCCGAGCCGCTTGAGGCTTGCCTCGCAGGCGCGCGCAATGCCGTCGCCAGCCACATGATTTGGCCATACCTTCGAGACCAGGAAGACGCCGCCGCGCTGACCGGCAATCGCGCGGCCGATGAATTCCTCGGAGCCATACACCTCCGCCGTGTCGATCAGAGTCATCCCGAGCGAAAGGCCGGTGCGCAGCGCTTCTTCTTCGACCGGCGCAGGATGTCTTCCCTTGCCAAGGCCCGCGGAGCCCTGGCCCAATGCGGGAACGACAGTGCCGTCAGGAAACTTGACCATTCGTGGTGCGTCAGCGGCAGCCGCATCGCCGGCAGCAACCACCGCCGCGCCCGACACAGTGGCAAGCGAACCAAGCGCCACGCAAAAGCAGTTGAATTCACGCCGGTTCAGTTGGCCGGTGTCCGTGCTCTTCACGATATGATCTTCGATCAAGCTGCGGATCAGTGCAAGCTTTCGATCTGCTCGCGCTCGTCCACAAGCGCCGCCCACCCGGACGCTTGCCTATCGTTGTTTTGGACGACTGCTCCATCGCTTTCCCGCTCCGACATCAGAATCGACGGGCGGTCGACGTTCAAGTGAATCGGACAGCGTCCGCCGGCGACGTTGATCTGCCGATGCAGGCTGACGGGTTGCGACGGCATGGTCGAGCGCGAGGCGATGCAATCGTTGCGGCGATAGATTTCGAGCACGACGAGCAGCTCACGAAATGTAAGCGAATGACCGTAATCGAGAACATGCTGGCGGTCTGCTGCGGTCACCACCTGCTTGAGGGAGTTGATGAGAATCTGTGATTTGAGCAGGAGCACGGCCGTCTGCTCGGGAATCTGTCTTTGCGTGAACGCCGGCACAATCCCGGTCCGCACCAGCGCGACACCCACATGGGCGAGCGTCTCCAGCATCGGGTCGGGCAAGAAGGCGTAGCCATTGGCGAACCAGCCGTAGAG
>CATPCO010000758.1 GCA_955652925.1 uncultured Xanthobacteraceae bacterium
GTCCATTCCATCATCGGAGCGATGCAGAACAGGTGCGTGTTATAGTGCATGTACGGATTCAGCAGTTCTTAACTCATAATTAGTACAAAGTCCGCGCAAAGGGACGGAAACGCTGCAGTTTCGGGCCCGGTCGGAGCTCGACGAAGTCTGAGAGGAATTCCATGAACTTGCGCGCGCCTAATGTTGCTCTGTTCGTCATCGCGGGATGCCTGGCCATGGTGGGCGTGCTCTCTGCCCTCCCAATCGAACTGCCGATCCCCGGACTCAACCAGGGCAATGCAGCCTGGTACATTTTCCTCGGCTGGTTCCTGCTGGCGGCAGGCAGCGTCTTGCCGGAAAAGCACATCAGCGCTCCTTCTACCTGACCTGATCTCGCCGGCCGAAAGGCCGGGTACCGGTTTCATCCGTTCCGCGCATTGTCCCACAATGCGCGGCACGGATGTTTGTCTCTGGCGATTCAGCCCCCCAGTTCGGGAGTGTGGAGTCATCAGGCCACGACAATCCGCTTAACGTCTGCCGCCACCCCCATCTTGTCGCTCGCAAGGCTGCGGTCGTAGTACAATCCGGCATGAAGAGTTGCCTGGTCCTGCGTCACGTCGCGTTCGAAGATCTCGGCACCTTGGCGGCAATCCTCACGCATCGCGGTATCGCTCCGCGCTACCTCGATATGGGCGTGGATCCGATTGATCCGGCTGAGGTCGCGCGAACCGATCTTCTGGTCGTGTTAGGAGGACCGATCGGCGTTTACGAGGTCAAGGCCTATCCCTTCCTCATCGAGGAATTGAAGGTGATCGCGCAGCGCCTCATGCACCAGCGGCCCACTTTGGGCATTTGTCTCGGCGCGCAACTCATGGCCAAAGCGCTTGGCGCAAATGTAGCACCTGGACCGGCCAAAGAAATCGGCTTGGCGCCCATCGAGCTGACGGCGGCGGGCCAGGAAAGCCCGCTGCGGCACCTCGCCAGCGTGCATGTCCTGCACTGGCACGGGGATAATCTCGAGCTCCCTCCGGGCTGTGAGCATCTTGCTTTAACCGCTCACTGCCCCATTCAAGCTTTCAGAAAAGGACCCAACGCGCTGGCAATGCAGTTTCACATCGAAGCCGATCCGACGCGCATGGAGTCCTGGCTGATCGGCCACACCGTCGAGCTCGGCAAAGCGAATATTCCGACAGCGACCCTGCGCAAGGAAATCGCCGAACTCGGAGGAGAACTGCAGCGGCGCGGCGGGCAAGTCTTCAACGAGTGGCTCGACGGCGTGACGAGCTAGACTAGTGCCGATCGGCGCGGCGCTGTCGCGTCCGGCTCGGATGGAAGAGAGGCCAAACGGCAATGCAGGACGTCAAGGAAAGGGTCGCCCTCACCTCGATTGCCGCGTCCGCAGGCCTGACCGCTGCCAAGGCACTGGTCGGGATCACCACTGGATCGCTTGCGATCCTCTCGGAAGCGGGACATTCGCTGCTTGATCTTGTCGCGACCGTCATGACCTATTTCGCCGTGCGGATATCCGGCAAGCCGGCAGACGAGGAGCATCATTACGGGCACGGCAAGATCGAGAGCGTGTCCGCGCTCGCGGAGACAGCGCTGCTCTTCTTGCTCTCGGGAGTTGTGATCTGGGAGGCAATGCAGCGCCTCCTCGGCTGGCATCCTCATGCCGTCGCCACGATGGCATGGTCCTTCGTCGTGATGGTCGTATCGATCGTCATCGATTTCTTCCGCGCGCGCGTGCTCTATCGGGTCGCCGCCGAGACTTCGAGCGAGGCGCTGGAAGCGGACGCGCTGCATTTCGGGTCCGACATGTGGTCCTCGGCGGCCGTGCTCGTCGGGCTCGGCGCGGTCGCGCTCGGCTATCCGCTCGCCGATTCCGTCGCTGCCATGGTGGTTGCCATTTTCATCGTCATTGCCGGCTGGCGACTCGGACGGCGCACGCTCGAAACCCTGACCGACACGGCTCCCCCCGGAATCACAGACAGGATTGCGCGCGTCGTGGAGCGCGTTCCGGGCGTGGTCGCGATGGAACGGCTGCGCGCGCGTCAGGCAGGCGGGGTGCTGTTCGTTGATCTGGTGGTTGCAGTGAGCCGGACGCTGCCGATTGATCGCGTAGCGGCAGTCAAGGATCGCATTGTGCGGGCGGTCCGCGAGGCAAGCCCGGGCGCAGAACTGACCGTAACCACCGAGCCGCGCGCCCTTGACGACGAGACTGTGCTCGAACGCGTCATGGTGATTGCGCGCAGCCGCGCCCTTGCCGTTCATCATGTCACCGTGCACGCGCTCGGAGAGCGGTTGGCGGTGTCGCTCGACCTCGAAGTCGATGGCAAGCTCACTCTGGGTGAGGCGCATGATATCGCAAGCGGACTCGAAAACGCGGTGCGCGAGGAGTTAGGGCCGGCCGTTGAGGTCGAGACTCATATCGAGCCGATGCAACCGCAAGGAGAAGCCGGCCGCGACGCCCCACCCGAGCGGACCGCAACCGTCCGCCAGGCGCTCAATGAAATTGCTGCCAATGTCGACCTCGTCGGCGAAATCCATGCCGTGCGTGTGCGCGCAGCAGACGCCGGCGAAATCGTCAACTTCCATTGCGTGGTCGATCCGGCTGTAACTGTCGCCGACGCGCATGAGAAGGTCGACGAGGTGGAACGGGCGTTGCGGCTGCGCTTTCCCGCTATTAAGCGGGTGAGCGGACACGCCGAGCCGGTCGGGAGCAAGTAGCCTTCACCACGGCGCATTTTCGACGCCGTTGGTAAATTCGTCGCTGCAATAACTGCCACCCTGATACCAGTCGCCGATCGGATCGCGCGGCAGTTTCGATTGCGCGGCAAGCGCCTCGGCGGAGTGGTCCTCAGCCGCGTGGGTGGGACGATAGCCGAAACGAAAGGCCGAGCTGTTGTCCCACCAGCCGCGCGCATTATCCGAGATGCCATAGAAAATCTCACAGCGGATATCCGGATGATCGAGACCGATACGGATAAGTTGCGCGAGATCTTCCGGAGCAATCCAGATCGAAAGGCGACGCCGATCCACGGGCACGTCGCCGAAATTTCCGATCCGGATCGATGTGACCCGCAGCCCATGCTTGAACGCGTAGAGCGCGGCAATCCCCTCGCCGAATGCCTTGCTCACGCCGTAGCGAGAATCCGGCCGCACCGCGGCATCGACCCCGATGCGCCGCCGGCGGGGATAGAAACCGACCGCATGGTTGGACGACGCGAACACGACGCGTTCTACCCCCTGCCTGCGCGCCGCCTCGAACAGATTGTAACAGCCAATGATGTTTGCGTTGAGGATGGTCTCCCAGGATCCCTCAACCGAAAAGCCTCCGAGATGCACGATTCCCTGCACGCCGGCGACCGCGCGCTCGACCTGCGCCATATCGGCCAGGTCCGCCTGCACAAAGCGTTCCTCGGAGGAAAGATCAGCCGGCGTTTTGAGGTCGCTCAATCGAATGTTCGGATAA
>CATPCO010000759.1 GCA_955652925.1 uncultured Xanthobacteraceae bacterium
ACGATGCCGCTTGCCGACATCAACAAGGCCTTCGACCTCATGCACGAAGGCAAATCCATTCGCAGCGTCGTGATTTATTAGTTAAAACCAGCGCTCGATCACGGTGATGGTGTCGCCCGGCCGCACCGGTGCAATCAGCGGCACTCTCTGACGGGCGGTCACGCCCATGGACGAGCGGCTCACCGAGACGTCGTAGCGAAAGGCGCGCGGGGAAAAGCCGCCGGCGATGGCGACCGCGGTCTCGACCGTCATGTTCGGCACATACGGATATTGGCCCGGCGCGATGACCTCCCCGAGAATGAAGAAGGGCCGATACGTCTCCACTTCAATCGCCACATGCGGCTCGCGTACATAGCCGTTGCGCAGCCGATCGGCGATGGTTTGAGCGAGTTGCGTGGTCGTGCAGCCGCGCGCTGAAACCGCTCCGATCAGCGGCAGGGTAATCTTGCCGGAGGCATCGACGATATAGGTATTGCTCAGCCCGTCCTGCCCGAACACTACAACGCGCAGCCGATCGCTGGAATCGAGTGTGTACGGCAGGTCGCCGCCTGGTGCCGGTCCCGGCAGTACGGCGGCCGGCACAGGCAGCACGGCGGCCGGCGCAGGCAGCACCGCCGGCTCGGCCGCAACGAAAGCAGCCTTGCCCCCATACATCAGGCTATCGAGGTCGGCCGCGGGCGGGGGAGCCACCACAGGCGCAGGCACGCCGGCGCAGCCGGCAGCGGCGGCCGCAATCACCACGGACACGAGAAAGCGCACGAGCCGCATGAGGGCACCACACCAGATCGTTAACGAATTAACGCCCGATATGGTTAACAAACCCTCACTGCGACCGCTCTCATGCGGGGTAGGTGGGGTGGTTGGGTCGCGCTCTTCCGCGAGACCCAACATCGGGTAACCGCGAAAGAGCGTTGGGTCTCGCAAAAGCGCTCGACCCAACCTACAGCCTGGATCGTCCGCATCCGCGGATGATGACGGCCGAAGATGTTATTTCACATGGTCGCCGTAGCCCGGAATAGGGTCGACGACGGTGATCTGCTTGACCGGGAAATTCGAGATGATCTCGATGCTCTTCGCATGGACGATGAGCATTTCCTCGATGCGAACGCCGTAGCGGAACCGTTTGCCGTGCTGCGTTTCCAGCGCGAAGGTCATGCCGGCCTTGATTTCGACGGGATGATCAAGCGACCAGATGCGTGAAATGACCGGCGGGTCGTATTGCGCAAGCCCGAGCCCATGCCCCCAGAGATTTGCCGCCGCCTGGTCTTCTTCCTTATAGCCCCACGCTTCCTTGGCTGATGGCCATTTCTTCGCGATTTCCCGCGTGGTGGTGCCGGCCTTCACCGCTCCGATTGAATCGTAAAGCCATTCGAGCGCGGTCGCATAGGTATCCTTCTGCTCGCGGGTGGGCTCCTTGCCCACGCAATAGGTGCGGTAATAGCAGGACTTGTAGCCGTTCCAGGTGAGCGCGGCCAAATCCATGAACACGATGTCGCCGGGCTGAATGATGCGGTCGGAGAAATTGCGCCAATTGGGCCAGGTATTGGGTCCGGAGGAGACGATCACGTCCTCCACATCCTCCATCCCCGGAATGTTGTAGAGATATTTCATCAGGTGAGCCGTGACCTGGTTCTCGGTGATGCCGGGACGCAGGAACTTCATGCATTCCCAGTGCGTGGCGTCGCCGATCGCCCCGACAATGCGCATGCATTCCTGCTCATCGACATTCTTGACCGCGCGCGCCTCCATCATGGGCGTCATGCCGTCGACCCAATTGAGCTTCTTCTCCTTGAACATGTTGATCATGTTGATGTCGATGAAATCGACGCCGAGCTTCTGGCCGGCGACGCCATGGCGCTTCATCTCATAGATGATGGCATCCGTGAATTTTTTGACCTGCTGGCGCGAGGCGGGACCAGCCGCGCCCTTGATCCAGGCGTAGGAATAGCGGACGTTCTCCTTTGGAATCCACGGCGAGTGGCGCTCAATCTGAAATCCGAGATCGCCCTGCTCGAACAGCACGGGCGCGCCGTCGCCACACAGAAGCGCATAGCGCAGCCCTGGTTTGAGCCTGTTCCAGCCTGGCGTGAGCGTGCCGGTGAGATACCGCACGTTCTCGTCATACATGCACAGCAGGGCGCCAAGACCGTGCTTCTTCATATGCTCGCGCGCGCGCTCGGTCCGGTACTGCTTCAATCGCTCCCAGTTGATGCGTTGCTGCCAATCCAGACCGACAATGCCGAAATTTGCTGTGCCCATGCTGTCTCCCTCCCTCACCCCGTACGTTCTTTGCAGCGCCGCCGGCCAGCGTCAGGTGGCGTCCTGGCCGGGATCGGCCTTGAGCCCTGCGGCCTCGATCCCTGCGACGGCACATGCCTCATCGCGGTCTGACGTGTCGCCGGAAATGCCGACGGCGCCGATGACGTCGCCCGCGGAATTGCGGATCAGCACCCCGCCCGGATTTGTCACCATGCGGCCTTCGCTCGCGGCGGCAAGCGCGGTGAAGAACATCGGCGTCTTGGCGGCGCGCGCAGCAAGCGTGCGCGAGCCGAAGCCCATGCCAAGCGCCCCCCATGCCTTGCCGAACGCGATGTCAAAACGCAGCAGGCCGGATTTGTCCTCGCGCTTGAACGCGACAAGGTGCCCGCCTGCGTCGAGGACGGCAACCGTAAGCGGCGCGCAATTGGTATCACGTCCTTTCTTGAGCGCGGTGTCGACAATGGTCGAGGCTTGAGCAAGGGTGACGACAGACATGATCGCTCCGTGGTTGCGGCGCTCTGACGTGAATTCGGCTCGAGATTACTTGGCGGGCATTACTTGGCGGCGCGATTGGCCCAATAGACGGATACGGCAGACACCTCGGCATTCCCCGAAACCTTGCCTTCCGTCTCCTCATAACAGGCAAGCGTCTTCTCGACGAGCGGCAATTCGAGCCCGCGGCGCCCGCCTTCAGCGAGCATGGTTCGCAGGTCCTTGATCGCGCTGGCGAGGTCGAATGTCACCGGTCCTGGGGGGGCGCCTTTGAGCGCGTCGGCGACCGCGGGTCCGCGCACCTTGAGCACGTTCGGTCCGCCGGAGGTGTCGCAGAGGAGATCCATGATGCGAGACGGATCGAGCCCGAGTGGACGGCAAAGCGCAAGGGCCTCCCCGAGCGCCTGCCAATAGATCATGAGCGGCATGTTGATCGTGAGCTTCATCACCGCGCCCGATCCCACCGGCCCGCAATGCTCGAGCCGGCGACAGAGCTGGTCGAGGATGGGCTTGGCGCGCGCTGCGTCAGCGGGTTCGGCTCCCATCAGTCCAATGAGTTTTCCTTGCCGCGCCGGGCCGGTCGAACCACCGACCGGGCACTCCACGAATGCCGCGTCCTTCTCGCGCACCCTGGCCGCGAGCGCGATTTCCGTCTGCGGTTCAACTGTGCTCATCTCGATGAACAGCTTTCCCCGCACATTGCCCGTGAGCAAGCCGGCACTGCCGTCATAGACGGCCGCTATTGCCCCGGCGTCCGTGAGAATCGTGATGATGGCCGCGCAACGTTCCGCGAGCTCGGCCGGGCTTGCGGCAACCGCTGCGCCGGCATTCGTCACCGCCTCCAGCTTCGCGCGCGTGCGGTTCCATGCGGTGACCTGATGCCCGGCTTCCAGCAGGCGCTGCGCGATCGCCGCGCCCATTTTTCCAATTCCGGCGATTCCGATCTGCATGCAAGCTCTCCCAGCTATGCCCGCGACGATAGGAGATTATTGCGCGTCGAGAAAGCGGCTTGCTTGTGCAGCCGATTGCACATCGCCCTTGAATGCAACCTTGCCCGCTGTGTACGTTCCGCGCCCTTGCATCGGGGACGGGAGATCGGGAATGGCAAAGCGCGTCGGAGTTGTGGGCCTCGGCATCATGGGCGGCGCGTTTGCCGGGAATCTCATCAACGCCGGCTGGCAGGTGATCGGTTTTGATATCGATCCAGCCCGATGCCGCGCACTGCGCAGAAAGGGCGTGGAAATCGCGCCCGACGCGCAAACGCTTGCCGGCAAAGCACCGATCGTGATCACCAGCCTGCCTAAGCCTGCGGCGCTTGCCGAAACCGTGTGCGCGATCCTCGACGCGAATGTTCGCCCGCGCATCATTGTCGAGGCCAGCACGTTCTCCATCGCCGACAAAACGAGTGCCGAGCGCGCCCTCGCCAAAGCCGGTCACGTCATGCTGGATTGCCCGGTCAGCGGTACGGGCAAGCAGGCCGCGGTGAAGGACCTCGTCATCTACGCGAGCGGAGATCACAAGGCCATTCGCAAGCTGCGTCCCCTGTTTGCGGGATTCTCCCGCGCTGCTCACGACCTCGGTGCATTCGGTAACGGCAGCCGGATGAAATACGTTGCAAACCTTCTCGTCGCCATCAACAATGTCGCGACTGCCGAGGCCATGGTGCTCGGGATCAAAGCCGGCCTCGATCCCTCGACCATTTTCGAGATGGTGGCCTCCGGTGCCGGCAACTCGCGGGTGTTCGAGTTGCGTGCGCCCCTGATGGTAAGGGATCGTTACGACGATCCCAGCATGAAGGTGTCGGTCTGGCAGAAAGACATGAGCGTCATTGGCGAGTTCGCGCGCCAGATCGGCTGTCCTACCCCCATGTTCGATGCGACCGTGCCGATCTACGACAAGGCGATGAAGACCGGCCACGCCGAGGATGACACCGCTTCGGTATGCGCAGTGCTGGAGCAAATGGCGAGGGTGAAACGATCAACCCGGACACGGCGTAAAGGCCGGCCGACGCGCAAGTGATGGTGAAAGTTTCCACTATGCGCGCTTGTAAAGGCCCATAATGGCGGCTTTCGCCAGCGTGTTGAAGTGGAGCTGAAAGCCGATCACCGCGGCCGAGGTATCCGCCGTCGCCTGCAGGGTTTCGCTGCCGGCCGCAAACACCGTGAAAAGATAACGGTGGGGATGATCGCCGGCCGGTGGGCAGGGACCGCCATATCCGGGGGCGCCGAAATCGGTGCGCGTCGCAAGCGCCCCGTTGGGCAGCTTTGACGAGCTTCGGTGACCGGCATCGAGAGGAAGCTCAGTCACATTGGCAGGAATGTTGATCACCAGCCAATGCCAGAAGCCGCTGCCGGTCGGCGCATCGGGATCAAAACATGTGACTGCAAAGCTTTTCGTGCCGGCCGGCGCTCCCGACCAGGCGAGATGCGGCGACTTGTTGCCCCCTTCGCAGCCGAAGCCGTAGTCGGCGGACAGAATATGCTCCTGGGCAAGATAATCGCCGTCCTTGAAATTGTTGCTTCTGACCGTAAATGCCATCGCGCTGCTCCAAATCTTAGCTCACCCTACACGCTTACGCCCGCAGGAAGTCAAGCACGGCGGTCTCGGCCAGCACGGCTTGCGGAATGCTGTGGCGCTCCGAGCGCGCCCGTTCTGCGGCCGTCTGGGTCGCCTGCAGATACGCTCCGAGATGGCGTGCGCGCTCGATAATGCGCCGCCCGACCGGCAGGCGCTGCGCTTCAAATCGGCGCAGCGCAGCCTCCACGTCATCGCTTGCGAGCGCGGCGACCAGACACGCCGCATCATCGGCCGCCTTGGCCACACCGGCCGCCACATGTGGTCGCGCCACGAATGCCGCGTCGCCGATAATCGCAACCCGCCCGAATGCCATGCGCGGGGACTCCAGATCATAGATCGGCTGCAGGATTGGTTCGCCAATGAGTCGCACGACTGCGCGAAACTGCGGAGGAAGCAAGCGCCCGGCAGCCGCGCGCATTGCCGCAATGGCGTCGCGCCGAATGAGCGGAGGCGGGATGGACAGGGCGTGAACCGTTCCACGCTCGTCCGTGAGCAGATGCTGTAATTCGCTGTGCTCCTGTGCCGGGCGATACCACACGACGTTGTAGCGGCGGCCCCCGGGAGAGAGATCATTATCAGGACCCGCAACCGGGTAGCCCAGGAATTGCTCCCCCGGCGGCAGGCAAAACGTCATGTATCCAAACAACTCATCATGGATCGCCTGCGGAAATGCCGCTTCGGCGATGAGCGCACGCCAGGCAACATAGCCGGCATAGAGCGGCGCGAGATCGGGCACGCACTGTTGCCGGATGGTAGATCGCAGACCATCGGCTCCGACCAGGAGTTCGCATTCGATCTCACCCTTGTCGGTGAAGGCGACGACGCAATGTTTGCTCTGTTGCAACCCGGTGACCCCGCGGCCGCGGTGATAATGGCGCCCGGGAAACGCATCGCGCAGCACGCGGTAGACCCGTTCCCAGGCGGTGAGCACCTGCGGGCAGGTGAATTCGCACGTCACGCGCCCCGACCGGTCGAGAATCTTTCGGGTGGCGATCTCGACGCCCATGTCCACTGTTTCGATCCCGAGCCCGCGCAGGGTCTCGATCAAATCGGGTTGGGCGACAATGCCCGCGCCGCGACCGGCCAATTCGGTCTCCACCCGCTCCAGAATCTCCACATCCCAGCCGGCACGCCGCAGCAACAGCCCGGCGAGAAGGCCGCTCATGGACCCTCCCACCACCACCGCGCGTCGTGTAAGCTTGCGCAAGGCGCCCATCCCGCCGTTTCCGGACGAATGAAACCTGCTATATATCGGCTCAAACCAGGAGGAATGTCATGGCGCTGACGATGTTGGACAAGCATGCAGAGACTGCAACGAAAGCGGCCTGGCCGGCCGAGCTTGCGGCGGAATTCGAACGGGAAAGCAAGCATCCCAATCCATGCGTTGGCAGCGAGCTTGTTTCTGAGAGCGATCGCGTCCGGGTCTGGATGATCCGGCTGCAGCCGGGTGAGCGCATCGGCTTTCACCGTCATGTGCTCGACTATTTCTGGACCGCGGTGAGCGGCGGACGCGGACGCCAGCACGTGCATGACGGCACGACGGTCGAATATACCTACGCGCCGGGCGAAACCCGCCACGAAACCTATGCTGCGGGGCAATACAAGGTCCACGACCTGGAGAATCTCGGCGACAAGGAGATGGTGTTCATGACCATCGAATTTCTCCAGAGCGCCAACAAGCCGCTTGCGCTTCCGCAGGACGTACGGCGCAAAGCTGCGTAGCAGACCCTCGGCCGTCATCGCCCGCGATGCGGGCGACCCAGTACACACCGAACATGAGGTTTGGCACCGCTCGCCCTCAATTCCGGACGTTGGTTACTGGGTGCCCCGCCTTCGCGGGGCATGACGGCCGAACTGTTTTACTTTCGCCGGAGTAGTCGCAACCTTTCGCGTCGGGCTAGCCAAGCCGCAGCCCTTCCTGCACACTGTGCGCCAATCAAGGTGGGCTTGCCGGCAGGCGCCGTGCTGCGCAAGGCGAGCTCTTTGGGGAGCGCTTGGGGGGAGTGCGTGGGCCTTAGCTTCGATCTCTTGATCAATGCCCTGATCGCCGGGATTCTGCTCGGCGGGTTCTATACCGCGGTGACGATCGGGGTCTCGATCTCATTCGGTATTCTCGACATCGTCAACATCGCTCACCCCGCCTTCATCATTCTCGGTTCCTATATTGCCTATATCATCAACATCAATTTCGGCGTTGATCCCATTGTCATCAGCATCGTCATGCTGCCCGCATTCTATTTGCTGGGGGCCGGCATTTATCAAATCTATTACGAGGCATTCGAACGGCGTGGGCAGGAATCGCTGCGCGGCCTCTCGTTCTTCTTCGGCTTGTTGTTTGTAACCGAGGTGACGCTCATTCTCGTGTTCGGCGTCGATTACCGCTACGTCGAGGCTTCCTATATCGGGCCGAGCTGGCGCATTGGAGTGATGGATTTCCCGCTCCGAATGCTGGTGCCCTGCGTCGCTGCCCTTGCCTTGTTCGTCGCGCTGCAGCTGTTCCTTTCCCGGACTTTCATTGGACGCGCGATATCGGCGGTGGCCCAGGATCAGCTTGCGCTCCGCCTCATGGCTGCATCGCCGACGCGGATCAAGCGCATTGCGTTTGGCATTTCAATTGCGACCACGGCCGTGGCCGGCGCGCTGTTGATCATCATTCAGCCGGTCGAGCCCTCGGTCGGGCGCGAATATATCGGGCGCGTGTTCGCGATCTGCGTTTTCGGGGGGCTCGGCAGCCTGCCGGGCACGGTGATCGGCGCGATGCTGATCGGCATCGTGGAGAGCTTCACGGCCACGTTCTATGGCCCTTCCTGGGCGCCCGCGGTGGCGTTCGGGGTTCTTCTCCTCACATTGGCATTTCGTCCGGCAGGTCTCCTCGGAAGGTAGCAAGGGCGGTGCGAAACTTCGTCTTTCTGCTCGTCTGCGTGGCGGTTGCGATCGTTGTTTTCTTCGCCGCGCGCATGCTCCACAACGATTACATTTTCTTCGCCGGCTACACGGTGTTGCAATTCATTGTGCTGGCCACCGCCTGGAACATTCTTGGCGGATACACCGGCTATGTGAATTTCGGCTCCGCCGCCTTCTTTGCGATGGGAGCCTATGCGACTGTGTTCTTTCACAAGCTCTATCCGCAGCCGATTCCGGTCCTGATCGTGATCGGCGGCATTGTGTCCGGCATCGTCGGCTTCGGCATGGGCTATCTCACGCTGCGCCTGCGCGGCGCTTTCTTTGCCATCGCCACGCTTGCGCTTGCGGTGGTGCTGCAGACATTCGTCGTGAATTGGGACTATGTCGGCGGCTCGCGCGGCGCCTACATCATCCGCCCGAACGAAAATGCTCTGGTCGGCCCCTATATCCAGTACCTTTTTGTGCTGATGCTGGCGCTCGTGGTGATCGCGCTCGTCTGCGCGCGAGTCATCGAGCGCTCGCAGCTGGGCTATGGATTCGCCACCATTCGCGACGACGAGCTCGCCGCTGAGGCCTGTGGCGTGCCGACATTGCGCCTCAAGCTCATCGCGACCACGCTGTCCGGCGCGCTCATGGGGATGGCGGGGGCTCCATTCCCCTACTACATCGGCTATCTGCAGCCGTCCTCGGCCTTCGGCCTGGAATACGCCGTCAATTCCATTGCCATGCCGATGATCGGCGGCACGACCAGCTGGGTCGGGCCGTTGATCGGCGCGATCCTGCTCGGCTCGCTCCAGCAGATTGCGACAGTTACGATCTCTTCGGCGGTCAACCTGCTGATTGTCGGTCTCCTCCTTATCGCCTTCGTCATCGTCGCGCCGAACGGAATCGTCGGTTTGGTGCAGGACACGCTTCGCCCGCGAGCAAAATAATGGCGCTCCTCGAAGTGACAGGATTGAGCAAGCGCTTCGGCGGCTTCGTCGCGCTCGACGGAATCGATCTCTCCGTGCTGGAAGGCGAGCGCGTCGGACTCATCGGACCGAACGGCTCAGGCAAATCGACCCTGGTCAATTGCATCTGCGGCACGCTTGCGAACGAAACAGGCAGCGTGCGTTTTGACGGGCAGCGGATGGACGGGCTGCTCACCCACGAGCGGACGCGGCGCGGCATGGCGCGAAGCTTCCAGCTTCCGCGTCCCTTTGTAACCCTTACGGTCGCCGACAATCTGCGCGTGCCATTGCTCTATACGGTCAATGCGCGGGCGGGCTCATCGCTCAAATCGGCGGACATCCATACGCGTTGCGCCGAACTGTTGCAGCTGGTCGGGCTCGCCGAGAAGGCCGCGAAGCTTCCGCGCGACCTCACTCAGGTGGAAATGCGAAAGCTCGAGCTCGCCCGCGCCATGGCGGCAGAACCCAAGCTCCTGATTGCGGATGAGTCCATGGCCGGGTTGTCGCAATCGGAAGTCGACGACATCGTCGCTCTGCTGATTCGCCTCAATGAGCGCGGCATCACGATTGTGCTGATCGAGCATATCATGCGCGCAGTGATGCGGTTCTCGCAAAGGCTGGTAGTGCTGGTTTCCGGGCGCAAGATCGCAGACGGTCTGCCGGATGCCGTCATTCGCGATGCCGAGGTGGAGAAGGCGTATCTTGGCCAATAGCCTCACCGTCGAAAACGTCGATGCCGCCTATGGTGCCGTGCGGGTGCTCGAAGGCGTGTCGCTGCGCGTCGGCGGCGGTGAAACGGTGGTGCTGCTCGGCACCAACGGCAACGGCAAGAGCACGCTGATGAAATGCGTGATGGGAATTGTGCGCCCGCGATCCGGCCGCATCACCGCCGAGATCGATGGCGCAACGCATGAGCTCGTCGGCCGCACCACTGAGCAGATCGTCGACCTCGGCATTGCGCTCGTGCCCGAAGGGCGCCGGTTGTTTCCGCGGCTCACGGTCGAGGAGAACCTGCTCTTAGGCGCGTTTCGCCCGAAAGCGCGAGCGACGCTCAAATCGAACCTTGCTTTCTGCTTCGAGTGTTTCCCGCGGCTCGCCGAGCGCCGGCGTCAGCTTGCGGGCTCAATGAGCGGCGGCGAGCAGCAGATGCTGGCGCTCGGGCGCGCGCTGATGCTTGACCCACGCATCATATTGATCGATGAGCCCTCGGTCGGGCTCGCCCCGATACTGGTGAGTCGCACCATCGACAAGATCAAAGAGCTCAAGGACAGGTTCCAGCTCACGGTGCTCATGGCGGAGCAGAACTTTCCGCAAGCCTTGCGCATTGCCGACCGCGGTTACGTCATTGTCCACGGCCAGATCGCATTCGAGGGCCGGTCATCGGACGAGCTCAACAACAATGAGCTGATCCGCAAGTTTTATCTCGGCTTGTGAAGGCAAATGCATGCTTGGAGCCGGAGCCTGCGACAGCGGTGTTGACTGGCCCCGGCAAAAATTGAAATGCTGGAGCGGAGATAGTCATCCTTATTGGGAGATGCGGTAATGAAGTTGTCGAGTGTCCTTGCTTTGAGCCTGTTGCTTGCGTGCTCGGCTTCCCAGGCGCAGCAGCCCCCCCTGCCCAAGATCACGCCAATCATGCAAGAGCCGATTACGGGGCAGGCGGACAAGGAGTTCGTCCTGCTGAGCATTGAATGGCCACCCGACTCGGTTGGTCCCCTGCACACTCATCCGGGCGATGAATACGGCGTCGTCGTCAAAGGCGTCTACGCGATCAGAGAGCTCAACGGGCAATGGAAGACATACAAGGCGGGCGAAGGATTTCACTTGCGCGCGGGAGTAGTCCACGAGGACAAGAATATGACGGTCAATACCTCGACCATGCATTCCTACGTCGTGGACAAGGGCAAAACCCTGATCCAGCCGTACATCAAGCCCTGAATTAATCGACTTTGATGCTTGCTGCCTTGATGATCGGGGTCCAGCGCGCGATCTCGCTCGTGACCAGGGCGGCAAGCGCTTGCGGGCCGCGCTTCGATTTGGCGGGAATCTCGCAGCCCAGCTCAACGAGGCGGTTGCGGACGTTCTCGTCGTCGAGCGCCTTGGCGAGCGCATCGGCAAGCCGATCGATCACCGGCTTCGGCGTGCCTTTCGGCGCGAACAGGCCGTTCCAGGCTGAAGCATCGAATGCGGGCAAACCCGCCTCTTTCGATGTCGGCACGCCGGGGATCGCCGGGCTGCGCTCGGCCGTTGTGATCGCATAGCCCTTCGCGGTGCCGCCCGCAATGTGAGAAACTGCGTCCGGGATGGCGTTGCAGATGTAATCCACCTGTCCTCCAAGCAGTGCATTCATGGCCGGGGCGGCTCCATTGAACGGCACGAAGGTTGGCTGCACGCCGATCAGCGAATGGAGCAGCAGGCACGTCACATGGGTGATCGAGCCGACGCCCGCGTGCGCCACGTTCACCGTCCCGACATTGGCCTTCAGGTAAAGAGTGAACTCGCGGAGATCGTTGGGCGGAAAATCCTTTCGCGCCGTGAGCACGATCGGCAGGCCGGCAATCATCCCGATGGGCTCGAAATCGGAATCCGGACGGTAGGCGAGGTTGGGATAGAGCGCGACCGCCGCGGCATGTGTTCCCATCTGGCCAAGCTGGATGGTGTAACCGTCGGGATTGGCCCGCATCGTTCGCGTGGTTCCGGTGGTGCCGCCGGCACCAGCCACATTCTCGATGACGAACTGCTGGGCGAGACTGCGCGAGAGATATTCGCCCACGATGCGGGCTATGACATCGCTCGCCCCGCCGGGGGCGAAGGGAACAATCAGTGTAACCGGCCGCGCCGGATAACCTTGCGCCCAAGCACTACCCAAGCCAATCGCAACGGCCACCGCAGTCATTGCGAGTTGCAACAGATATCGGCGAGGAAATTTCATTGCGGTTGGTAGGGTGTGCAAAGGCGCGCTCTTCGCGCGCCGTGCGCACGCGCTCCTGGTCAGAACGCCACGATTGAACCGCGTGGGCACGCCGCGCGTACGAAGATCGACAATTGGCCGACGCGCCTCGTATCGCGCGGCTTTGCCCACCCTACGAGCCTCTGCGCAAGGGCGTAATCACTTCGCCTTCTCGTACGGGTAGATCACCTTGCCGGACTCGTATTCCGCGGGCGATACGACGACCTGGGTCGAGACGTTCTTGAACTGTCCCACGTCGTTGCCTTTGACGTTCTGGAACTGGATCTGCAGGACCCGCGACTGCGCCCATTCCCCTTTGGCGCCGAATTTCACGTCGCCAACCACGGTACTGAATGAATTGGCGCGAATGTAGTCGCTGAGCTTGGCATCATCGAGACTGTTCGTGGCCGCGACCGCCTGTTGCAGCACCTGCAGCTGGGCGTAGCCAAAAGGCGCCATGTAATAGCCAAGCGCGTCGACGCCCTCGGCTGCCGCACGCGCCTGATAGCGCTCGATGAGATTCATGACGCCGGGAAAGTTCATCTTCGGTACCGGCAGCCAGAAATCGTAGTTGATGAAACCGTTGAGCAGCGGGCCAAGCTGCGTCTTGATCGCAGTCGCCTGCAGCCCGACCATGCCGCCCCCGATCATCTTCGGCTTGAAGCCGATCTCGTTGACCGCGCGAATCATGCCGACCGAATCCGGCGGATAGGAGTTGATGTTGACCAGATCGGGATTGGCGGCCGCGATTGCCCGCACGATCGGGGCATAGTCGGTGGTCGCCGGCGGATAGTTCCTGTCATACACGATCTTGAGGCCGGCCTTCTTGGCGTTCTCGCGCGATCCGTCCGCGGCGTTGCGCGAGAACTCCTGATCGGCGGAAACAATTGCCACTGTCTGCGGCTTTGGCTCCTGCGCCATGGCAATGTCGTAGAAGCCCTTCGTGAATGCCGGCTTGGCATCGGGCCCGGAAGGGATCATGGCAAAATAGTTGGGATAATCGAACTCGCTGTTGACCGCGAGGCCAAGCAGCGCGACGAACGTCTTCTTGCGCTGGATCACAATGGGCATTGCGGGCGCGATCATTGCCGTTGCATAGGGCCCGATGATGAGGTCGACCTTGTCGATATCAAGGAGCTTGGTGTAGATGGCCGGCACCTCGGCGGGCGCGCTCTTGTCGTCGTAATAAACGAGCTTGACGGGACGTCCGAGCAGTCCGCCTTTGCCATTGACGTCCTCCTCCCAGATTTTCTGGGCTAGCAGCGCCGACTTGCCGTTGGGCGCGAGCCCGCCGGTGAGCGCCATGCTGAAGCCGATCTTGATCGGCTCGCCGGATTGCGCGATTGCGGGGCCAGCGGCGAAGACGGCCGCCCACCCGGCAAGCACCAAGCCGGAAATCGCGGTGAAGAGCGCGGCTGGCAGGTGTTTGTTCATAGCCTTGGACATTGCTGTTTCCTCATAAGGGCGGCTTCTTGGTGGTGAATTTATATCGGCAACGCCCGTGTCCGGGCTAGTGCCTTCGCACAGTAACAT
>CATPCO010000760.1 GCA_955652925.1 uncultured Xanthobacteraceae bacterium
TAGCATCAACCAGCGGGGAACCGAGCGGCGCGTATGGGTGTGTCCAGCCAACGAAAATCGGGAGCGAGATGCCGTAGCGACGGCGCTGCACGCGTCCCGGAAAGACCCCCAACAGACGCGCCGGCGAGCCTCGCGACCAGACGAGGCCTGCTCCGATATCCGCGCCAAAGACCGGCATTGCCGCAAGCGCAAATGCGGGCTCGTAAAATACATTGGGCGCGACCGCACGGCTCGCCAGCTCCCGCCATTGCGTGACAATGGCAGCAAGCTCCGCGAGGGGACGCCATTCGACGCGCAACGCGGACGCGACGGGACCGTGCACGCAATCAGCGCTCCGCGCGGCGCCAGATGAAAACGTGAAAGCCCAATCGTTTTTTGGTCACCGTGAACAGCAGGATCGACTCGGTGACCAGCGCGGTTGCGGTGGCGCATGCCGCGCCTGCCATTCCAAAATGGGGTATGAGCGCGATGCTGAGCGCGATATTCACAGCAAAGGCGGTGGCGTAGATGAGAGCGCAGACGCGCTGCTCTCCCAGCATATTCAGGAGCCTCTCGATCGGACCGATGGCTGCGCGCGCCAGCAGCCCCACGGCGAGAATGAACATGAGGTGATAACCGTCGACGAACTGTGTCCCGAACAGGCCGAGAATCGGCCGGCCGAACGCGAGCAACAGCGCGGAGGCGGCAAGTGAAGGCCAGAATGTCCATTTGACCGCCTGGGAGACGAAGGCGGAGAGCCCCTTGCGATCCCCGTTGACGTTGTAGCCGCTGAAGCGATGGGCCGTGGTTGCCGAGACCGAGTAATAGATGAAAGAGACCAGCGCGAGCGTCTTGACCGCCGCGTAGTAAACCGCGACCTCGTTCGGCGGCCGGAAATGCTGCAGCACGATCAGGTCGGTATAGGCCAGCAAGGAATAGAAGCCTTCGACCATGAGGATCGGCAATGCGGTCAAAAGCCAACGCCTGAAATCGTAGGCCTTCGGTCCCCGCTCGATTCGCCGCGAGAGGCGCCGGTTGACGACGAGCAGCTGTCCGAGAATCGGCAGCCAGATCGACACTCCGGCAATAACCATTGCGGTCACTGCGGTCATGGGCAGATGCACGAAATAGGCGGCGCCCATCATCACCGTCAGCAGCAATTGACGAATGACATAGCCCGGCATCATTGAGAGCGCGAACCAGTCATAGCTGCGTGCAATGCCCTCCTGGACGTTGGAAAGCGCGTAAGCCGGGATGACCATGCAGGCGAGATAGAGCGGGATGACCATGTAACCGTCGAGCCATGGCTCGAGCAGCCGTATGGTGCCGGCAGCCACCCCTGCGATTACAATCGAGATGCCGAGCGCGACGAAGCGGCTGCCGCCGACGAAGCCGCGCAGAAGAGCAAGCAGCCCACGCTCGCGATATTCGGGAATGAAGCGCTGCGCAGCGGTGCCCAGACCGAGATCAATTGCCTGGCCCAGAAGCAGCACCCAGGTCCAGACATAGACGTAGATGCCGAATTCGAAGCTGCCCATCCAGCGCGCGAACAGGATCTGCGACCCGAATGCGAGCAGCGCGCTTACCACCCGGATCAGGAAGACCGTGCCGGCGAGCCGCTGGACGAGAAGGTGCTCGGCTGCGAGTATGCGCGCCTTGATCTGCGCCCAGGCCGCTAGAGCAGGATGACTTTTCCTCGAAACGTCATCCTGCTCTATCTCTTTGCTTGAGCATGTCCTTTTTCGCAAAACCGGTTCCCACTTTTGCGGGACATGCTCCGCCAGCGGCGGCCGCAGCCGGGATGCTTGCTCCGATCCTCTCAGTGCCACACACGCCTCCGCACGCCGCGGCGCCCGTCGCAGCGGCCGCGCCCGGGCAGCCGTAGCAAGGAACCGTTAACATTCGGTTGGGCGGATCAGCGGGAGGCCGTTCCGACATACGCGGCGATGACGCGCGAATCCTGCAGGACTTCGGCCGGAGCGCCTTCGGCCAGGGTTCGCCCGTAATCGAGCACGTGAATGCGGTCAGCGAGATCGGCGACCATCTGGAGGTCGTGCTCGATCCAGATCATCGTGACGCCGAGCTGGTGCTTGATGCGCAGAATGAAGCGCGCGAGGTCCTCGCGCTCATCGCGGTTAAGTCCGGCGGACGGCTCGTCCAGCATCAGGACGGCGGGTTCGAGCGCGAGGGCACGGGCAAAACCGACAAGCTTCTGGATTCCGAAGGGGAGGCCGGCTACGGGGGCGTGACGAAACGGCTCGAGCTCGACCCATTCGATGATGTGCTCGACCGCCTCGCGATGGCGCGCCTCTATGCGCCGCACCGAGGGCAGATACAGCATCTCGGCCATGGCGTTGGTGCGAATGCGTGCGTGCCTTCCGGTCAAGAGATTATCGAGAACCGACATCTGCGCGAACAGCTCGCCATGCTGGAAGGTGCGCGCAAGCCCCAGCCGCGCAATGACATGCGGTTTAAGGCCTATGGTGTCGGTCCCGCGCAAACGGATGCGGCCTTCTGCGCGGTAAATGCCGCTCACGCAATTGAGCACGCTCGTCTTGCCGGCGCCGTTCGGACCGATCAGCGCGAATAATTGCGCCTTCTCCACCGTCAGCGAGATATCGTCGAGCACCGTGAGGCCGCCGAAGCGCAGCGTCAGGCGATCGATTTCAAGCTCAGCCATACCATCTCCGCCGGCGGCGATATTGCTTGATGTCGCGGTAGCTGCGCCGTTCTCCGCTCTTTCCTCCGAGATAAAATTCCTGAACGTCCTGATGCCTGCGCAGCCGTTCCGCGCTGCCGTCAAGCACGATTTTTCCATTTTCCATCACGTAGCAATAATCGGCGATCTCTAGCGCGATCGCTGCGCTCTGTTCGACCATGAGGATGGTGAGTCCGAACTCGCGGCGGATTTCAACGAGCCGGTGGAGGAGATCGTCGACCACGACAGGAGCCAGTCCCAATGAGAGCTCATCGACCAGCAGCAACTGCGGAGCGCATACAAGAGCGCTGCCGAGCGCGAGCATTTGCCGCTCGCCGCCGGAGAGCAGCCCGCCAACCCGGTTGCGAAGCTCGGAAAGCCTGGGAAAGAACTGATAGACCAGCATCTCGCGCCGGCGCCGCTCGGCCGTGGAAATCCCACGCGGGATCGGCGCAATGAGGTTCTCCGCCACAGTAAGATTGGGAAACACCTTGTCGCGTTCGGGCACGAGCGCAATGCCGCGCGCGGTATTCTCGTGCGGGGCACTGTTTTCGGTCCGCTCGCCTTTGAAGATGATGGCGCCGTCGGTGACGCGCGCGTCATCGCGACCGAGGAAACCCGAAATCGCGCGCAGGGTCGTCGTCTTGCCGGCGCCATTGCTCCCGAGCAGAGCCACGATCTGCGCCGGCTCGACGTTGAGCGAGATCCCTTGCACCGCTGTGATGCTGCGGTGATAGACGACTTCGAGCTTCTGGACTTCGAGCACCCTCACCGGCGCCCTCCTGTCGGGCTGCGGCGCGCATACGGCCAAAGCAGGAAATAGCTCTGCACGCGGCGCCAAATGCCGACGAGCCCAAGCGGCTCGAGCACAAGAAAGAAGATCATCACCAGCCCGAAAGCGGCGTAGTTCACCGCAAATAACAGACCTGCGAGGCTTTGAGCGCCGGGCAATGCGAGGAGCGCGCCTTCAATCACATAGGGAAAGATCGTGATGAAGGTAGCCCCCAGAATTGCGCCCAGGAGCGAGCCCATCCCGCCGACAATCACCATGGCGAGGTATTGCACGGTGAGAAACAGCGAGAATGCCTCGACCGAGACGAAACCGCGGTAATAGGCAAACAGCGCGCCGGCAACCGCGGTAATGGCCGAGCTGATGACGAAGGCAAGGAGCTTGTAACGGGCGACCGGAATGCCGAGTGCCCCGGCGACGGTTTCATGGGCGCTTATGGCGCGCCATGCGCGCCCCGTCCGCGCCCGCAGGAGGTTGCGGCAGATCAGCAAGGCCGCTGCCGCTGCAATCAGCAAAATGAGATACCAGGCTCGTCCGCTGGTGACCGAAACGCCGCCCAGGTTTGGCGGATCGATGACTATTCCGGTTGAGAAGCCGCGGCGCGACTCGTATTCGCCCCCCGCGTAGATCACCACGAAGTGCAGGGCGAGCGTGCTCACCGCGAGATAAAGCCCGCGCAGA
>CATPCO010000761.1 GCA_955652925.1 uncultured Xanthobacteraceae bacterium
CCAGGAAGGGCTGCTGCATGCCGAGAATCTGGGCGGCGACATCGAGCTGATGCTCAACAAACGCGCACTGATCGGCGCGTTTCCCTGGCGCTACCAGGGTCTGGAAGGCTGCCCGTGCCGCATCGTCGCCTTTCTCGACGCTGGCAATGACGTGGAGGCCGTCGGCAACGCCGCCAAGGCGATCATGGCGAGCTAATCGGACGCGGGGCTTTACGGGCCGACCTTGACAAGCCGCGGGGGCGGCTCGACTATTTCAACAGGGATCGTCAAGGCTCTGTCTGAGCGTTCCGGTTGCGATGTGAAGCGCGCCTGAGCAGCAAACTCTTCGGAGCGTCGCATTGATCACGAAACGCGATCTGTTTTCCATGGGCGCAGCGAGCGTTGTCTTCGCTTGCTCCGGCGCGGTTGCGCTCGCACAGACCACGATCAAGGTCGGTGAGCTCAACAGCTATAAGACGCAGCCCGCCTTTCTCGATCCCTACAAGAAAGGCTGGGAGCTTGCGGTCGAGGAAATCAATGCTAAGGGCGGCGTGCTCGGCAAGAAGCTCGAAGTGATCTCCCGCGACGATGGCGGTACTCCAGGGGATGCCGTGCGGGTCGCCAACGAGCTTGTCACGCGCGAAGGGGTGAACGTCCTAGCCGGCACTTTTCTCTCCAACATCGGGCTCGCCGTCACGGAGTTCGCAGGCAAGGAGAAGGTATTCTTTCTCGCCGCCGAGCCGCTGACCGACAAGATCACCTGGCAGGACGGCAACAGATACACTTTCCGCCTGCGGCCCTCCACCTACATGCAGGTCGCCATGCTGCTGCCGGACGCTATCGCGGCGAAGAAGAAGCGCTGGGCCATCGTCTATCCCAATTTCGAATACGGTCAATCGGCCGCGACCTGGTTCAAGACGATGCTGAAGAAGGCGCAGCCGGATGTGGAATATGTCACCGAGCAAGCCCCCGCGCTCGGAAAGCTTGACGCCGGCTCAGTCGTACAGGCGATCGATGACGCCAAGCCGGATGCCATCTTCAACGTGCTATTCGGAGCTGATCTTGCGAAATTCGTGCGTGAAGGCACGACCCGCGGCAGCTTCAAGGATCGCACCGTGGTGAGCCTTCTCTCGGGCGAGCCGGAATATCTCGATCCGCTCAAGGACGAAGCGCCGGTGGGCTGGATCGTGACCGGCTACCCATGGGACGAGATCAGCACCCCCGCCCACAAGGCCTTCCTCGATGCCTACCAGAAGCGCTGGAATGATCATCCGCGCCTTGGTTCGGTGGTCGGTTACGTCACCATGCAATCGCTGGCTGCAGGGATTGCGAAAGCGGGCGCAACCGATACCGACAAGCTGATCCCGGCCTTCCGCGGGCTCAAGCTGGAAAGCCCACTCGGATCGTTCGAATACCGCGCCATCGATCAGCAGTCCACGATGGGAGCTTATGTCGGTCAGATCGCGCTCAAGGGCGGCAAAGGCACCATGAAGAATTTCAAATATGTTGATGGTGCATCGGTTCAGCCGAGCGATGACGAGGTCAGGAAGCTGCGTCCGGCCGCAGCGATGAATTGATCCGGTTCGCCGGTTGGGTCGAGCGCTTTGCGAGACCCAACACCTTGTTGTTCGGGCTTCGGATGCTGGGTCGCGTGAAGAGCTCGACCCAAGATTGTAGGTTGGGTCGAGCCCTTTGCGAGACCCAACGCCTTCTCGTACTTCGGGATGTTGGGTCTCGTGAAGAACTCGACCCAACCTACAGCTGCTGCAGCTGCACCGCATGAGCCTTGAAGCGGTTCTGTTCCAGGCGCTCAACGGTCTGGCCGCCGCGTCGAGCCTGTTCCTCGTGGGCGCGGGGTTGTCTCTGATTTTCGGGGTTACCCGCATCATCAATATTGCTCACGGCTCCTTCTACATGCTTGGGCTCTATCTCGCTTATACCTTTGCGACCGGGCTGGGGGGCGTGCTCGGCTTTTGGGGCGGAATTCTTGCGGCTGGCCTGATTGTGGCGGCGTTGGGTGCGGCAATCGAAATTCTGCTGCTGCGCCGCATTTATCAGGCGCCGGAATTGCTTCAGCTGCTCGCAACCTTCGCGCTTGTGCTGATCATCAATGACACCGTGCAATACTTTTGGGGACCCGAAGATCTGCTGGGACCGCGAGCGCCGGGGCTGCGCGGCTCTATTGCTATTCTCGGGCGTAACTTTCCGAGTTACGATCTCTTTCTGATTTTTCTCGGTCCCTTCATCCTCGTTCTCCTTGCGCTGCTACTCACGCGAACCCGTTTCGGGCGTCTGATCCGGGCTGCCACACAGGATCGCGAGATGGTGGGGGCGCTCGGTGTCAATCAGGCGATGCTGTTTGCGCTCGTATTCGCAGTGGGCGCGTTTCTTGCCGGTTTCGGCGGCGCGCTGCAGGTCGCGCGCGAGCCTGCGAATTTGTCGCTCGACCTCTCGGTGATCAGCGACGCGTTTGTCGTTGTGGTGGTCGGCGGCATGGGCTCGATCACCGGCGCCTTCCTCGCCGCGCTGATCATCGCCGAAGTGAAGGCGCTGTGCATCGGGATCGGCGCCATCGATTTCGGGGCGTTCGCGGTGAATTTCTCGAAACTCACCCTGGTGGCGGATTTTCTTGTCATGGCAATAGTGCTGATCGTTCGGCCTTACGGTCTCCTTGGCCGCCCGCAGGCAGCGGTCCGCAACCCGGCCGAGATCGAGGATCCGATACGGCCGGCGTCTTTTCCCCTAAAACTCGCTGCCGCAGTAACACTTGCCGCGCTCATCGTGCTGCCGTTCGCAGCGTGGCTCTCGCCTTACACCGTGGTGCTCGCGGTCGACGTGCTGATCGCAATCCTGTTCGCGACGTCGCTGCATTTCATCATGGGCCCGGGCGGCATGCACTCATTCGGCCATGCCGCCTATTTCGGGCTCGGCGCCTACGGGGCCGGGCTGATGGTGAAATTCCTCGCCGCACCCATGCCGCTCGCGCTTTGCGCAGCCCTCATCGCGGCGCTCGCGGGCGCGCTGTTGTTCGGCTGGTTTGCGGTTCGGCTCTCCGGCGTTTATCTCGCCATGCTGACGCTCGCCTTCGCGCAAATCGTCTGGTCGGTGATCTTTCAGTGGGAAGGCGTGACCGGCGGTTCCAACGGCATTCGCGGCATCTGGCCGCAGCCGCCTTTTGACAGCCGTGCCGGCTTTTATCTCCTGACACTCGCCTTCGCCGTCGCGGGCGTTCTGTTGCTGCGGCGATTTTTGTTCGCGCCATTTGGTTATGCCATGCGGGCAGGCCGGGATTCGCCCCTGCGCGCGGAAGCGATTGGCATTCATGTCAAGCGCGTGCACTGGACGGGCTTTGCCATAGCGGGAGCATTTGCCGGAGCAGCGGGCGGGCTGTTCGCGTTTGCCAAGGGCACGATCTCCCCTGATCTGGCGTGGGTCTCGCGGTCGATCGACGGCCTCGTCATGGTGCTGCTCGGCGGCATCCAGACGTTGACCGGCCCGATCGTCGGTGCCACGGCATTTACGCTGCTGCAGGATAACATCATGCGGCAGACCGAGTTCTGGCGGGGCTTGCTGGGCCTCGTGATCCTGCTTCTGGTACTTGCCTTTCCCGGGGGTATCGTCGGGGGTCTGGAAAAACGATTCGGCCGCGCACTGTAGCCCGCATGAGCGAAGCGATTGCGGGGACGGCACCCGGATTTCGCTTCGCTCATCCGGGCTACCAGAGACTCGGAAGGAAACACATGAATATCCTTTCGGTGCGCAATCTTGCAAAGGCATTCGGCGGCGTGCGCGCCGTCAACAATGTGAGCTTCGATGTCGCGTCCGGTGAATTCCTGGCCCTGATCGGGCCCAACGGCGCGGGCAAATCGACCTGCTTCAACATCATCAACGGGCAGCTTCCCCCTGACCAGGGCGATGTCCGCCTCCTCGATCGCAGCATCGTGGGGTTGCCGCCGCGCGAGATCTGGAGACTTGGAGTTGGACGCACGTTTCAGGTGGCCGCGACCTTCGGCTCCATGACCGTGGCGGAGAACATTCAGCTTGCGCTGGTGAGCCAGCACGGTAAAGCCTTTCGCTTTGGAGCAGCGCTGCGACACTACCACGCGCAGCGCGCCCTCGATCTCCTTCGCCAGGTCGGTATGGCGCAAGCCGCCCATCGCGCCTGCAAGGAGCTCGCCTATGGCGACGTAAAGCGGGTCGAGCTTGCCATTGCGCTTGCAAACAACCCGCGCCTCCTCTTGATGGACGAGCCGACTGCCGGCATGGCGCCGCGCGAACGCAACGATCTGATTGCGCTCGTCAAGCGGCTGGTTCTCGAAAACAACATTTCCGTCCTGTTCACCGAGCACTCCATGGACGTCGTGTTCGCCCATGCCGACCGGATCATTGTCATGGCACGCGGTAGGCTGATCGCCGACGGTGACAGCGCGGCCATTCGCGACAATCCCGAAGTGCAGCAGGTCTATCTCGGGACGGGACGCTCGTTGCGTTCGCGCGCGGCGGCGCCCTCGTGACCGCAATGCTCGAAGTCGAAGGATTGAACGCCTGGTATGGGGCGGCGCAGATTCTGTTCAATCTCTCGTTTCGGGTGGGCCGGGGGGAGGTGGTGGCGCTGATGGGGCGCAACGGTGCCGGCAAGTCGACCACGATGAAGGCACTGATGGCGCTTACCGCGCAGCGGAGCGGAAATATTCGTTTCCTGGACAAAGACATCTCGCGGCTGCGTCCGTTCGAGATCGCGCGGCGAGGCCTGGGCTTCGTGCCCGAGGACCGGCGCATCTTCTCCGATCTCACCGTCCTGGAAAATCTTGACGTCGGCCGGCAAGCGCCGCGGCTCGATGCTGACCACCGGCCCGTGCCATGCTGGACACTGGAAAAGCTGTTCGCGCTATTTCCGAACCTTGCTGAAATGCGCGGCCGTCGCGGCGGCGAAATGAGCGGAGGCGAGCAGCAGATGCTCACGGTCGCCCGCACGCTGATGGGCAACCCCCTGCTCGTGCTGCTCGACGAGCCCTCCGAGGGCGTTGCGCCCGTGATCGTGGAGCAGATGGCCGATGCCATCCTGGAGCTCAAGAAGGAAGGCCTGTCCGTCCTTCTTTCCGAGCAGAACATGCATTTCACCGAGCTGGTCTGCGATCGCGTCTATGTGCTGGAAAAGGGTCAGATCGAGTGGAGCGGCGCGATGACCGATCTTGCGAGCAACATCGACGTGCAACGGCGGCTGCTCTCGGTGTAGGATAGGAAGATCGTGGCTCTCATGCGGAGGAAATCGAAATGACTCGGAGAAGCCGTTCTGTCGGCATGCTGGCTGCTACTTGCTTTGCGCTCGCGTCTCTTCTGTTCCCCAGCAATGGGAATGCACAGACGGACGAAAGGGTAATGAAATCAATGGAGCTCTTGAAGTCCATGACCGCGAAATTGGGAGCCCCGAAGATCGAAGGCACGCAAGCCGTTGGCGGCAAGGATGCTCCCGCACTGTATTTCGGCAGCACCAAGATGAACAATAACTTTGAGATCGTTGATGCGATCGGAAAAGAGGACGGCAAGGGGATGACGGCCACCCTGTTTGTGAAAGGAGGCGACGAATACATTCGCGTTGCGACGAGTGTGCCAAAACCCGACGGAAGCGGGCGGGCGATCGGTACCGTGCTGGCGGGCCCGGCGCTCGAGGCCATCAAGCAGGGCAAAGCATACTACGGAGATGTGCCTATCCTGGGGGTGCCCTACAACACAGGCTACGAGCCGATCAAAGACCTCTCAGGCAACATCATCGGCGTCTACTATGTCGGCTACAAGAAGGGATGATGTCAAACAATGAGCGCCACTGCCCATCTGCCGCAGATCGCCAGGATTGCCTCTATTCCGTCTGCCGTGAGCTACGAGACGATTACCGCGACGCCGTCGAGCCCGCATATTGGCGCCGAGATCGGCAACATCGATCTCACGAGATCGCTGACCAATCAGCAGGTCACCGAGCTGCACGACGCATTCACGCGCTACCAGGTGATCTTCTTTCGCGACCAGAAGATCAGCTTCGAGGACCAGATCCGCCTTGCGGGCTATTTCGGCCGGCTCGGCAAGCACGTCGGCAAGTCATCGATCAGCAAGACCACCGGGAACGAGCATGTCCGCAAGTTCCACTATGACGAGACCTCAAAGCAGATTTCCGGCGAAAACTTTCACAGCGATCAATCCTGTGCGCCGATCCCGCCGCTCGGCAGCATGCTCTACAATCACACCGTCCCGCCCGACGGCGGGGGCGATACCATGTTTGCCAGCATGTACGCGGCCTATGACGCCCTTTCGGACCGGATGAAGAAATATCTCGAGGGCCTCACCGCAACCCACGACGGCACACGCGTGTTCGGGCCGGACACGCCAATTTCGGTGCATCCGGTGATCACGCGGCATCCCGTCACCGGCAGGAAGGTGATCTTCATCAATCAGGACTTTACATCTCACATAAACGAGCTGCCACGGCTTGAGGGACAGCGTGTGCTGGCGTTCTTGATTGATCACTGCGACAAGCCGGAATGGACCTGCCGCTTCCGCTGGACCCCCCATTCCATCGCGTTTTGGGACAACCGCTGCACCCATCACAAGGCGGTGTGGGACTACTGGCCCAATGTGCGATCCGGATACCGCGTGCAGGTGGAAGGCGCCGAACCGCCGATGGCGGGCTAAGCTACTGTGCCGCGCAAAGCTTGTTATCTCGCGGGCTTGGTTGCGCTGCTGGTTGGGCCGGCCGTGGCCCAGACTTCAGCGCCAGCGCCATTTCCGGCGAAGCCGTTGCATTTCATCGTGCCATTCCCGCCGGGCGGAACGCTCGATGTTCTGGCGCGCACCGTGAGCAATGAGCTTGGCCCGGCGCTCGGTCAGACCATTGTGGTGGAGAACCGTCCGGGCGCTTCCGGTGTCATCGGGGCGGAACTCGTCGCGCGTGCGCCGGCGGACGGCCATACGCTGGTGATCGTCTCCAACACGCTGGTCACGTTGCCTGCTCTGCGCAGCGATCTGCCTTTCGATATCTTCAAGGACTTTGCCCCGGTGATCGAGCTCGGCGGGACGCCGACCGTGATTACCGTGCACCCCTCGTTTCCAGCGCGCGATCTCAAAGAGTTCATAGCGGCGGTGAGGAAGGCCCCGGGTGGAGTGAGCTACAATTCGCCCGGCATCGGCTCGCCGCCGCACATCGCCGGCGAGTTGCTTGCGCGCGCTGCCGGCATTGCGCTGGTGCATGTGTCTTATCGCGGCACGCAGCCGGCGGTGAGCGATCTTGTGGCGGGGCACGTGCCGGTGATGATGGCGCCGCTCAATGCCGTACTGCCGTTTATTGCGGAGAAGCGGCTTTATGCCATCGCGCTCACCGACGCGACCCGCACGAAATACCTGCCCGATGTGCCGACGCTGCATGAAGCGGGCATCACCAACATGCCGGCCGTAACATCGTGGTTTGCGGTGCTGACCACCGGCGGCACGCCGCCTCCCGCGGTCGCGCGGCTCAATGCAGAGATCGCCAGGATATTGCGTGATCGCAATGTGCAGGATCGCCTCTCCTCGCAGACGTTCGAGATCAAGGGCGGCTCCCCGGAAGAGCTTGCCGATCTCATGGCGCGCGATGCCGCGACCAATGCCAAAGTCGTGGCGGAGGCAAAGATCAGGGCGGAGTGAGCCGAGCCGTCACCCGCGGGCCTTACCCATAGGCGCTAACTTAAGACGCATCATCAGCCTCTCGGTCGTCATCGTCCGCGCATGCGGACGATCCAGTAAGCACGGAACGTCGCATTTGGCCCGGCTTTACCCTCAATCCGCTGTCCAGGGATTACTGGGTGCCCCG
>CATPCO010000762.1 GCA_955652925.1 uncultured Xanthobacteraceae bacterium
AGACGGCGTCAAAGCCGGTAATGGCGCAGAGCTTGGCCGCAAGGTCGTTGAGCATTTCGCTGTAGCCTGCGACCTGATCGGCGGGTGCAAACGGATGGACATCCGAGAACTCCCGCCAGGTGAGCGGAACCATCTCGGTCGTGGCATTGAGCTTCATGGTGCAGGAGCCGAGCGGGATCATGCCGCGGTCGAGCGCAAGATCGCGATCGGCCAGACGGCGCATGTACCGCAGCGTTTCCGTTTCGCAATGGTACCGGTTGAAGACGGGATGCGTGAGAAATCGGCTCTTCCTGCGCAGCTGAGCGGGGAACGCATCCATTGTGTTCTTCGAAACCCGTTCGAAAGACAACTGATCCGCCGGTCGTTTCATGCCTCCAAACGAGCGCCAGACTGCCTCAACGATTTCCGGCGTCGTCGTCTCATCACAGCTTATTCCAATGATGGGCGTCCCATTCTCCTGGACGACGCGGCGAAGATTGATTCCGTTCTCGACCGCGCGTTGCAAAATGGCGGCCTGACGGTCGCCGACATCGACACTTATGGTATCGAAGAAGTCTTCGTTGAGAACGGTCCATCCGAGCGCTCTTAGTCCGGCCGCCAGTGTCGCTGCGCGGTGGTGCACATTGCGTGCGATCTTTCTGAGGCCCTCAGGGCCATGGTAGACCGCGTACATGGATGCGATCACCGCCAATAGGACCTGGGCGGTGCAAATGTTGGAAGTCGCCTTCTCGCGGCGGATGTGCTGTTCGCGCGTTTGCAGCGCCAATCGATACGCGACCCGGCCGCGACGATCGATGGACACGCCGACAAGCCGGCCGGGCAGCGCACGCTGGTGTGCCTGCGTGCACGCAATATAGGCGGCATGGGGGCCGCCAAAGCCCATCGGCACGCCGAATCGTTGCGTTGAGCCGATGGCAATGTCGGCGCCGAGCTCACCCGGGGGCGTGAGCAATGCGAGCGCGAGTAGGTCTGCTGCAATTACGGCGATCGCGCCCGTGGCGTGGAGGCGCTCGATCGCCGGACGGAAATCGCGGATCACGCCGGAGCAGCCGGGATACTGAAAGAGCGCACCGAATACGCCGCCCGGATCGAGATCGAATCCCAGTGGGTCACCGACGATGATCTGCCATCCCAGCGGCTCCGCCCGCGTTTGCACCACCGCGATGGTTTGGGGATGGCAGTCGCGATCAACGAAAAATGTCAGTCGTTGCGATCGGGTGATGCGGCGGGCCATGGCCATGGCTTCTGCGGCAGCGGTTGCTTCATCGAGCAGCGAGGCGTTCGCAATTTCGAGCCCGGTGAGATCGGCAATCATGGTCTGGAAGTTGAGCAAGGCCTCCAGACGCCCCTGGCTGATCTCCGACTGGTAGGGGGTATAGGCGGTGTACCAGGCCGGACTTTCCAGAATGTTTCGCTGGATCACAGATGGCAGAATGGTGCCATAATAGCCTTGTCCGATGAGCGAGGTGAGAACCTTGTTTTTTGCGGTCACCGCGCGGACTCTTTTGAGCACCTGCGTCTCCGAGAGTGCCGGCCCGAGATTGAGCGGCGTGGTTTGCCGAATTGAGCTCGGGATGGTCTGATCGATCAATTCATCGAGGCTCGAAGCACCAATCACATCCAGCATCTTCTTCACGTCGGCGGGCGACGGGCCGATGTGGCGGGCTGCAAAATCGTTTTCAGCAGTCGTTTTCATGAACGTCCTATCCGATCAGCGCCTGATAGGCGCCCTCGTCCATGAGCCCTTCAACCTGGGCGGGATCGGCAATCTTCATCTTGAACAGCCAGCCATTTCCCATCGGATCGGAATTGACGAGTCCGGGCTCACTCACCGCGCTCTCATTGACTTGCGTCACCTCGCCGCTGACCGGCGCATACACGTCCGATGCCGCCTTGACCGACTCGACCACGGCCGCAGCGGCTCCCGTTTCGAGTTGTCTGCCCAGCGCCGGCAACTCTACGAAGACGAGGTCGCCCAGCTGCTCCTGCGCGTATTGCGTAATTCCGACGGTGGCAACGTCGCCGTCGACGCGCAGCCATTCGTGATCCTTGGTGAATTTGAGCATGGGATTTTCGCTCCGGCGATGATCATTTGCGGCGCTTGTAATTCAAAGGCACGAAGGGGGGCGTGCTGACCTCGACGGGTACGCGCCTGCCACGTACCTCCGCGAACAGCGTCGTGCCCGGCTGTGATGCGGCGCTGGCGACGTAGCCCATCGCCACCGGCGCATTCACGCTCGGACCAAAGCCGCCGGACGTGACAGCACCGGCCGGAGCCTTCGACTGCTCGTCCTGATAAAGCTGACTTCCGGCGCGCACCGGCGTGCGTTCCTTCGATCGCAGGCCAACGCGCCGGCGTTGCGTGCCCGATGTAAGTTGCCGCAAGATGACCTCAGCGCCGGGAAAGCAGCCTTCGCGCGCGCCGCCCTTGCGCCGACTTTTCTGGATTGCCCATTCCAGCGCCGCTTCCACCGGCGTGGTGCTGGTATCGAGGTCACAGCCGTAGAGACAGAGGCCCGCTTCCAGCCGCAGGCTGTCGCGGGCACCTAGCCCGATCGGAGCCAC
>CATPCO010000763.1 GCA_955652925.1 uncultured Xanthobacteraceae bacterium
ATGCTGCTCGACGAAGCGGTAGCCCACGCAATTCAGGCGGAAGCACAGACGCAGGAACCAGGGGTCAGTAAGTCAACAATCGATATTAGTCGCCAATGCGCGGAAATCCTGAAGCTACTCGCCGAGAAGCTCTGATGGCGCCCTCGGCATGACACCCTCAGCAGCGACAGGGGCGATCCCTCGCCCGTAATCGAGTTCACCCAGCTCAGTCACCACAATATCCACATGACGAGCAGATTGAGGACGATGGCGGTGGTGAGCGCGATCAACAGAAACTTTCGCCGGCTGCGCACATGCCTAGCACGGTTGCTGACGAAAGCTGACATCGCGACCACCACTGGCTCAGAGCGCCGCACAACTGGCTTTTCGCGACGTTCACGGGGGTGGGCAGCGCGGGGGGCTGAACTGTGGATGAGGCAGTTCCGGCGAGGTTCCCCATGCCCTCTTCCCCCCACGCGCGAGCCAATCATACTGCAGTCAGGCCGCAGTCAAGCGGTAACGAATTGCCGTCCCTAAGTTTTGGCTGATCGTGTCCTTTGCGCCACACCATATGAGCGTCAGTATCGTCGTTGGTTGCCGACCGCTGCAATCGTCCTGTAGCCCGCACCCCAGGTGTCAGTTCGGCACGTGCTTTTTTGGCAGGTTAGGAAAAATTCGCTCTACCGGCAGCCCTGACCGCCGCGTTGCGGCGGGTATCTTGCCCGCGGAGAGTGACGAGCGCATCAAATACCATGCGAATGCGTCGAAGCACGATCCACGTTTGTGATTATGCGGGATGGCCCTACGAGCCATAACGCAATCGCTGCCGAGCTCAATGAGCGGAATGTGCGTACCGCTAGGGGGGACATGGACGCATGGGCAGGCGGGGGGCAATCCTCCACCCTTTCGGCGGCGCAAGCGCCGGAACCGCGTGAAACGCAGTCCGTCAAATTAAATTGGTGCGGCTCAGGCCTCGGTGCGCGGACGATTCGCAAAACGTCAAGTTCGGTTACCTGACATGGGGACGATCGACTTAGTTGGCGGCTTTCTCTTTAGTACTGACTGCGACGACTTGGGAGATCTGTTGATTAGAACCTATCTCAAAATTGTTTCCCGGAGTCGATCCGCTATAAATGTCGGATGATTCGACTCACCGACGAGCAATGGGAGCGGATCCGGAAGCATTTTCCGGAGGAACACATTCCCGATGGTCGACCTGGTCGAAAACCTATTGCGACGCGTCAAGTGCTTGAGGCGGTCCTGTGGATTCTCAACACGGGTGCGCAATGGCACATGCTGCCACAAAGCTTTCCGAACTATAAAACCGTACATCGGCGCTTTCAGACTTGGTGCCGCGATGAGATCTTGCGGCGGGTGCTGACGGATGTTGCCAACGAGCTTCGCGACAGAGGTGCTCTCGATGAAGAAGAATGCTTCATCGATGCTACATTCGTGATGGCTAAAGGCGGTGGCGCAGAGGTCGGCGCAACGAAGCGCGGAAAAGGCATGAAAATCATGGCGATTGTTGATCGCCATGGATTGCCGCTTTCGGTAAGCACGCATGCCGCCAACCATCATGAAGTCCGCTTGGTGCAACTGTGCTTCGACTTCTACATGATCGAGGCCAAGCCGCAGAACTTGATTGGTGATCGCGCCTACGACAGCGATCCGCTCGACGAGGAATTGCGCCGAGACGGGATCGAAATGATCGCGCCGCACCGGACTAATCGCAGCAAGCCGCCGACGCAAGATCGGCGGCGGCTAAGTCGTTTCATGCGACGATGGCTCGTTGAGCGCTTCTTTGCTTGGATTCAATGGCAGCGTCGGATCCTCGTCCGCTGGGAGTACCACGCACAGAACTTCCTGGGTTTTGTCCAGCTCGCCTGCCTTGTTATCCTCTTCAGGCGATTTTGAGATAGGCTCTAGCCATGCCAAAGTCCTCCAAAACCCAACCCACACACACGCGCCGGATTTTTTTGCTTTCCCGCCCTCGAAGGCGGTGAACGACCGGGTATCAATTTTAGGTCGTAACTTCCCGCACGGACCAGTGCCTCCTCCCTCGCGCGAAGGAACGAACAATGCTTTTGCGCTGTTCCGAAGGTGCGCTGCGGCGTCACGGGCAACCGTTGCGGTAGAATTACGTGCACGGGCCGGCTTAACAATGGACAGGAGAAATTCAACAATGCGCCTCAGTCGCGGAGAGGTAATCGGCTATAACTTCGATCGAATGACGGTCGAGTTCACAATGCGTAATCAGGATAGGAGGGTTCTTTGCGCGGTCAGTACTGCCGCGATGGACGATCTCGAAAGACGGAACGACGTACAGCCGCATGAACGTGTTGACCAATTCATGCGCTTGCGCGATGCAATCGAGGAACGCGCTTCCCAAAAGTTTTTCGAGGGTCCGGTCGAGGCTCAGGCCCCTGTCGTGCTGCTGAGGTCTGAGGACTTCGATCCTCAGCGCGGGGGTTAACTCTTCGCCAAGACCAATTCCTGAGCAGAAGCGCCGCAGCGATTCGACTCCCGCCGGCTAGCGTTCTATGTAGCTGGGCATGTTGAGTTTGCGTTCGCGTACCAAAGCCAAAACGAGCGCACGCTCCCGCAGTTGGGGCGTGTCGCTTATTCGCGGCAGCCGTGCTCATTTTCTCGGATTTGTCGAAGCGACAGACGCGAAAGCGGCGGAAGCCGCTGCTGTTCGGACATTCAATCTAGACGATTGGCAGCGCAAGCGACTGCTAATGCGGGAGCGGGGCTGACGTTTCCTCACAGTGGCGGCACAACGGCAACCTTGGCGAGGATCAGGAGCAGGACGCGCAGCCCTTGCGCGATGCCAAGCAGCCCAACTCCAATTCCTATCATTCCGATCATGATTACATAATCTCTCAGAGGGACCGGCGTATCCGCTCTGTCAGCCACTAAGAACACACCGCCCGAAGCCCCGGCAATAATGAGGCCGAGACCAACGAAGCCGATCACTACGGCAAGAATACCCGTCAGCAAGGTTCACCTCCGTCGGTCTGCTTGCCGGTTCCCCTGTCCGGTGGCCAGGCCGAGCGCGCTATCTCGGATGACAATCACTATTTGCGGCTTCAATTGCAATTCCCCACAATTTAATTGCGGCGGGCAATTCAATTTGCTCTATGTCGATGAACACGGCCAGTTCTTGCCTACGCCGTCCTATGAAGGACCGAATGCTCTTGCGCCTGCGGGGGAGTTAGCAGCTACTTCGCAGGCATTCCAGGGGGCTGCAATTCACTTTTCCGACTTTGTGGCGCGTGCCACGCTCGAAATCTAAACGAAACTGCATAGACAGAGCGCGGCTATAACATCTTCGGCAGATCGGGACAAATCAGGTTGCAGCGATCGTGCATTTGGAGCGCGTCCCGCTTGGGGCAGTCGCCATTGAGTTGCTCTTTTCCATTTCATCATGTTGGCCATGCGGCCGTACTTCTCGATTAGCGGCCCTTGCGTTGGCAGCGCGCGCATTCGACGCGCAACACATCGAGCTTTCCCTCGATGTCACCGAATACGAGATACGTTCGAGCCATGTGGGCTAAGCCTTGATAAGCTCGCTTTCGCGCGCAGCGGCTCATGTGGCTCGTTGACGCTCTTGATGCGATATTCAAGCTCGCTGCTACCTGGAAGCTGCTTTATCACTTCAAACACATCACTTGGTGGCGCAAAGCGATTGTTTCCCTGCCTCAGGGTAACAAAATCTCAACCTTGAATTTATGAGATGACATCGGTTTGTCGCCTTGTGCGGGCGGATAACCGCTCTCTCTAACTTAATTCACTTGATGTGATTCCGACTACATTTGGGATGACAACCAGATAAAATCGGCGATGGCCTTCAGGTTCGACCCGATCGGCGACACAGTGATCATGCCGTCGATGAATACGATGACGGTCGATCCGATGATCGCCAAAAGCGATCCTCCCGCGACGGTCTCGAAGATCGGATTTGACTGCACTATCCCCTGGGGCGACCAATGGGTGCAGTTCGATTCCAGCGCTCTGCGCCGTTCGAGCTTGGGAATCCGCCGGCCGGTGTGAAGCCAATGACAGAGGACGAGATCGCAAAAGAGATGGAGTCGCTGATCCGCATCGCGCCACGATCGTGGAAGGACCTTTTGCAGCAATTCCATGGTCAGCATTATCGCGACGTCTATTGCGCATTCGGACAACTGCGTCCTAGGCTCGGCCGCATCGTGAAGCCCCCATATTTCCCCTACGCGTTTAGCAACTCTGGGGATTTCATCGGCGAGATCAGCCCTGCAGCGCCAAGTCGTTCCGCTGATCCCCGAAAGACCTTGCAAACTAAATCCTATATATTGATGCCCCATGATGAGAGGTACGGCCATGAAGATTATCGGGATCACCCTCACTTTGGCGTTTCTCGTCGTAGCGATGGGGAATGCGATGGCCCAATCTGGCGGACGCGGCGGAAAAAATCTTAACTGCCCGAACGGCGGGTACGTCAATGGCAAATATTATTGCAATATGCGTCGTGCTCCGCGA
>CATPCO010000764.1 GCA_955652925.1 uncultured Xanthobacteraceae bacterium
GAGCGCGATTATGTCCTGTTTGAAAATTTCCGTCGTGATCCGGAGCGCCACCCCCTCAAGACCCCCTCCGGGCGCATCGAGATCGTGTCCGATGCGGTCGCCGGCTTTGAATATGCGGATTGTCCCGCCCATCCCACCTGGATTCCACCCACGGAGTGGCTCGGAAGCCCGGCAGCACAGAGCTGGCCGCTTCACCTCGTGACGCATCAGCCTGCGAGCCGTCTCCACAGCCAGATGGATCCAGGCCCCGTCTCGCGTGCCCACAAGATTGCTGAACGCGAGCCTGTGCGCCTGAGCCCGCCTGACGCAGCGCAGCGCGCCATCCGCAACGGTGACATCGTGCGCGTGTTTAACGTGCGTGGCGCGTGTCTCGCCGGGGCGGTGGTCGATCCCGACGTGATGCCGGGCGTCGCAGTCATGGCCACCGGCGCATGGTTCGATCCGCCAGCCGCGAGCGGCGAGCCCGAGCGTCACGGCAACCCCAATGTGCTCACGCTCGACATCGGCACTTCGCTGCTGGCGCAGGGCTCGAGCGCGCTCACTGCGCTCGTCGAGATCGAGCGATGGGATGCGCCGGTGCCAGCCGTGCGCGCGTTCGCGCCGCCGGAGCTTGCGACCGCGTAGCTCATGCCGTGTCCTTATGCGGACGGTTGTTTCCTCCGCCAGGATTGATCCATTGGGTAGTCGAAGGTGGAGCTAGCTCCCTCGGCGCGCGGTCGTGAGAATCTCTGCCATGCGTCTCGCCCTCGGCGTTTCCCATCCGATCCAATACTTCGTTCCCCTCTATCGGCGCCTTGCCCGGCGCTCCGATATGATCCTCAAGGTGTTCTTCACGTGGCACGCCGGACAGGCCGCGGTCGAGGACCGCGGATTCAAGCAAGCGGTAGCGTGGGACATTCCCATGACGGAGGGTTATCCCTTCGAGCTTGTTCCAAACATCTCGCATCGCCCGGGAACACACCGCTTTTTAGGACTGCGCAACCCGGCGCTGGTCGAGCGTGTGACGGCGTGGAAACCCGACGTGGTGCAGGTGACCGGTTGGGCCTGGCTGTCGCACCTGCAAACTTTGCATGCCCTGCAGCGGCGCGGTGTGCCCACGCTGTTTCGGGGGGATTCCCACCTCCTCGACGGCAAGCCGTCCGGGATGCACGGTCGCATCAAGCGCAGGTTGTTGCAGCGCGTTTTCTCCTGGCCCGCCGGCTTTCTCGCGGTGGGCAGCGCCAATGCCGAGTACTACAAGTATTTCGGCGTCGATGCCTCCCGGCTGTATCCCTGCGTCCACTCGATCGATGTCGAGAGGTTCGCGGAGCCAGCGGACGCTTTGGAGCAACAAGCGCGCGACTGGCGGGCTCGCCTGGAAATTCGCAGCGAGCAGAAGGTGCTGTTGTTTGCGGGCAAATTTGAAGCCAAGAAGCGTCCCGTCGATCTCATGGAAGCGGTGCTGCGTCTCCCGGTTGAGAATGTCATGCTGGTTCTTGTTGGCGCCGGCGAGCTGCAGGCAGAAATCGACAGGATTGCGGCAGCGCATCCGCAGCGCTTCCGGGTGCTGCCTTTCCAGAACCAGAGCCGGATGCCCATCGTGTATCGACTGGGAGACCTGGTCGTGCTTTTTTCAGGTTATGGCGAGACTTGGGGTCTGGCGGTGAACGAAGCGCTGGCGTGCGGCCGCCCTGTGCTGGTCAGCGACCGCGTAGGCTGTGCCGCCGACGTGGTGGACAGGAGCTGTGGTCGCGTCATTGCGTGGAACGATTTCGTCGCTCTTGAAAGGGCACTTACAGAGTTGATGAGTGGGGATGTTCTTCTAGGGATGCGCCGTGCAGCGGCGGAACGTGCATGGCGCTTCGATGTCGGTGTCACGGAGGCGCAGCTCGTGCAAGCTGTCAAGAAAGCCAGGACGTTAGGCTACGCGCAGAATGGAGGGGCGCCGGTTGATGCGCATCAAGCTCGCTGAGAATTTTCGCGCCGTGTTCTACGCGCCGTTTTATGCCGCGCGCGAGCTAGGATGCTACGCGCGCGAAGGAGTAGAAGTGGAGCTTATCGGCTCGCCCGCTCCGGCATTCGCCGCGTCGGGTCTGCTCGATGGCACGATCGATCTGAGCTGGGGCGGGCCGATGCGGGTGATGAAAGCGCGGGATACCGAGCCGAGCTCAGATCTTGTTTGTTTTTGCGAGGTCGCCACGCGCGATCCGTTTTTTCTGGTGGGCCGAGCCCAGGGGAGCGAATTTCGCTTCACCGACTTGCCGAAGCTGAAATTCGCCAAAGTCACGGAGGTGCCAACGCCCTGGCTGTGCCTGCAATTTGATCTGCGGGAGCAAGGGGTGGATCCGGCGCGGCTTAACTGCGCAGCCGGCAGCACGATGCTGAGCAATCTCGAGAAGCTGCGCAGCGGCGAATTGGACGTGGTGCAGATGTTCGAGCCATATGCATCGCTGGCGGTGAAGGTAGGAGCGGGCGAGATCCTCTACGCCGCCAGCACGCGAGGGCCAACCTCCTATACGACGTTTCTCGCCACGCGCGACGGAATCGAACGCAACCGCGATGCATTCTTGGCCATGACTCGCGGCATTCAGCACATGCAGCGCTGGCTCGCGGCGCACAGCGCGGAGGACCTGGCGCAAGTCACCGCTCGATTTTACCCGGAGATTGCTCCGGATATCCTCGCTACCTCGCTGGGACGCTATCGCAATGCCGGAGTGTGGGGTCACACGACCGCCGTGTCGCGCAGCGGGTTCGCGCGGCTCGCGGAAAGCCTGCTTTCCGGCGGGTTCATCTCCCGCAGGCCGGTATACGAGGACTGCGTCGATCAGAGCCTGTGCTGAGAGAAGAAGCGCTGCACTTGGCCGCCGTTCCGGTTATCTCTGTCCCATGAACCAAAAGCGGGTGTGAACCACAATGCTCGACGTGATCATTCGCAGCGGCGATGTGGTGACGCCGCAAGGCGTCGCGCGATGCGATGTGGCCATAGCTGGCGAGACGATCGCGGCAATCACGGCTCCCGGCACCTTGCAGTCTGCTACCCGGGTAATCGATGCCACGGGACACATCGTGATGCCGGGCGGAATCGATCCGCACGTCCATCTGCACCACGTCTGGATCAAGCCGGACGGAACGCCGCTGGTCACGGCCGGTCCGGAGCAGGTCGGGCGCGCCGCGTTGCACGGCGGAACGACGACGTTCATCGATTTCGCCTATTGGCGCGACGGCCTCTCGGCACTCCAGGCGATCGAGATGCGCGACAAGGACTTCGTGGGCAAGAGCCCGTGCGACTGGGCCTACCACATCATGCTGCACTCCGAGCCGCCCCCCGAATTCACCGGCCAGCTCGCGGAAGCGATTCAGGCCGGCTATCCCACACTGAAGATATTCACGACAAACATTCTTCCCTCTCGCACCGGGCGCATGATCGATTTCGGCGATATCTGGGAGGCTTTCCAGGTCCTGGCCAAAGAGGGCGGGCTGGGCGTCATCCATGCCGAGGATAACGACATCGTCATGCACATGTATGCCAAGCTCGTTAGGGAAGGGCGGGTTGATTTTCAGCATCTTGCGGAGGTCCACAACCAATTGTCGGAGGATCTCAGCTTCCGTCGCGTGCTGCGCCTCGCCGAAAGCGTGCCGGGCAGCGCGCTTTATATGATGCATGTCTCTGCCGGCACCGGCGTTTCCGCCATCGCCGAGGCGCGCGGCAAGGGGCTGCCGATCTACGGCGAGACGCTGCACCAGTATCTCATCTACTCCATGGAGGACTACAAGCGCGTCAACGGCCAGATCTATCACACCTATCCTTCGTTGAAATCGCCGCAGGACCAGCAAGCGCTCTGGCAAGGCACCGTAAGCGGTCACCTCCACTGCATCGCGACGGACGAGCTCTGCTGTACCCTCAAAGACAAGACAATCGGCAAGCGCATCGACGACACGACCGGCGGCAATTCGGGCGTCGAGCCGCGCCTGGGCGTCATGTATACCGAGATGGTGGTGCGCCGCGGCTACTCGCTGTCTCAGTACGTGGATCTGGTCTCGACCAACGCCGCCAGGATCATGGGACTTTATCCACGCAAAGGAGCAATCGCCGTTGGCAGCGATGCTGATATCACCATCCTCGATCCGAGGCGCCGCGGCACGGTTCGTGCGATCGATCTGCACGAGACCGACTACACGCCTTGGGAAGGGCACGAGATTTTCGCCTGGCCGGTCACGACCATGCTGCGGGGCAAGGTCATGGTCGAGAACGGCCAGTATTACGGGACCCCGAACGACGGACACTATCTCAAGCGCAAGATCGCCGCCGAAATACGCAATGGACCTGCGCTTTGACCGACCTTTGCACCGATACTTTGCGGGAGTTGCTGGCTGAAAGTCTGGCAGCTTGGCGTCTGGTGGGCGACGTCCGCAGCGCCGGCGGTCTGGTTTTGCTGTCCTGCAATGCAACCGAGATTCGCGTGGAGCCGGTGCCCCCCGGCTCGCCGTTCCGTTGGATGGTGACGGTGAACGGGCGCAGGCGCGGAGCGCTCTCGCTCCTCGCCGTGCTGCGTCGGGTGCGCGCAGCCCTCGATTGCCAATATGAGCGGCACCAGGTGCGCATCGCGCCTGCTCCGGTCATTCCTCCGTGATTGGCGTCCTCCTTCTCACCGGGTTCCTCGGTAGCGGCAAGACGACGCTGCTGCGCCATCTGCTTCGGCAGCCCGCATTCTCTCGCACCGCGGTCATCATCAACGAGTTCGGCGAGGTTGGCCTCGATCATCAATTGGTGGAGGCGAGCACGGACAGCTTTATCGAGCTGCAGACGGGATGCCTCTGCTGCAAGGTGCGCAACGACCTCGTAGAGACGATCGATGAGATGCTATGCCGGCGCGATCAGGGCACCGTCCCGCCGTTTACCCGTATCGTCATCGAGACCAGCGGGCTTGCCGATCCGGCGCCGATTCTCCAGACGCTCATGACCCATGCTGCCGGCCGCCTCGTTTTGGACGGTGTGGTGACGACGGTGGACGCGGTGAACGGCGCAAGTACACTGGCGCGCGAACCGGTTTCCATCAAGCAAGTGGCGCTGGCTGATCGTCTGGTTCTAACCAAATCCGATCTGGCGGGCGGTCCTCAACATCTTCTGCTCGACCGCGTTGCAGACCTCAACGCGGCGGCACCGCTCGTGACTGCAAATCACGGCAGCATCGATCCCGCTCTTCTGGAGGGTGTGGCCCTTGATCCGCGTACCCGCTCGCTTGCGATCGAGGCTTGGCTCGGCGAGGCTGCGGGCGCCCACATACAC